>JBAXUO010000005.1:0-19221 GCA_037129625.1 Chlamydiota bacterium | reverse complement strand
ACTCACAATGTTTTATTGATGGACCAAGATCTATTACGGCGTGATGAAATGTGGATTGCAGAACGAAATACTCAAGGTGTTTCACGCTTGTTGTCTTTTAGTGAATACAAAGATGTGCGATATGACAAGGATATTAGAAAAAGTTATCTGCAAGGACGCTTAGGAGGTATTCCTCGTATTCGTCTTTAACCTTCACATATTGAAGACGAAATGTTTTTATAGTTTTTGATTTTTTTCTTGTTAATTGAATCCCATTTCATTAAATCGGTTTACAATTTACAATTTAAAAAAAAGGTTTTTATGCGCTATCTTTTTATTTTTTTTCTTCTGGCATTGAATGGTTTTGCAAACGTGGATCCGGGCGTTGACGTTTTCTTTCAAGGATCCTATATTCAGTATATTAAAGGAAAAAGAGTCGGTCTCGTCACCAATCATACCGCTAGAGATAAAAACCTCATTACAACTATTGAACGATTTAAAAAACAAAAAGAAGGAAAACTGGTCGCCCTTTTTGCTCCGGAACACGGAATTGATGGGAAAGTACACGCAGGCGATCATTTCGAGAGGCTATTTGATGAAGATCATATTCCTGTTTTTAGTTTGTATGGTAAAACTCGTCGGCCTACCAAGGAAATGCTCCAAAATATTGATGTTTTAGTCTTTGATATTCAAGATATTGGATCTAGGCCTTATACCTATAGTACCACTTTGTTCTATGTAATGGAAGAAGCCGCAAAATATAAAATTCCCGTTATTGTATTAGATCGTCCCAATCCCCTTGGCGGGAAAATTGTAGATGGCCCGATGTTAGAAACGAAATGGCGCTCGTTTTTAGGTTACATCAACGTTCCTTATTGCCATGGGATGACGATTGGAGAATTGGCCCTTTTCTTTAATCAGGAATATCATGTGGGCTGCACATTACATGTGATTCCAATGAAAGGATGGAAAAGATCGATGCATTTTCGAGATACGCATCTTTCTTGGATTCCTTCTAGTCCTAATGTACCTGAAGCTGATACTCCTTTTTTCTATCCGACAACAGGGATTTCTGGGGAACTGCAAATCTTTAATATTGGGATAGGCTATACTCTTCCCTTTAAAATTATGGGAGCTCCATGGATTGATGCGGATGAGTTTGCAGGGAAACTCAATAAGTTGCTTTTGGATGGAGTTACTTTCCTTCCTTTTCATTATAGACCCTATTATGGGCCTTATAAGAATCAAGATTGTCATGGGGTTTTGCTTGTTATTCATAATCCGGCCATTTATCGTCCCGTAACCATTCAGTTTGCTTTGTTAGGTATTCTTAAAAGCTTGTATCCAAAAGAATTTTTAAAAAAGTTTTCAGAAGTGGAACCGTCGCATAAAAAAACTTTTTGTCAGGCGATCGGTTCCGATCTTATATTTTCTATTTTACAAAAGGACAAGTTTCCTTTTGTAAGATTGGTAAATTTCCAAAAAAAAGAGAGGGAGGAATTTTTGAAAATTCGACAAAAATACCTCTTGCCGGAGTATGGGTCTTAGCACTTTGTTTTGAAAAGTGCTAAAATGTTGTATTGACCCATTGACGAAAATGGGATTTTTTCCTAAAATTTTGCTTCTAAACGAAACATTTATGAGGGAGCTATGATATCAAAAAATATTAAGCCATTGGGCAATCGAGTCTTGATCAAACGATCAGAAGCTAAAACGACAAAAGGGGGGATCCTCCTTCCTGAATCAGCGCAAGAGAAGCCTAAACAAGGCGAAGTTACTGCAGTAGGCCCTGGAAAATATGATAAAGAGGGAATTTTGCAAAAAGTACCTCTCAATGTTGGGGATAAAGTCCTTTTCTCCTCGTATGGCGGAACTGAAGTTCCTAGTGATAAAGAGAAAGAATATTTGATTCTTGGTTTAGAAGATATTTTGGCAGTCATTAACTAAAGAGGTTTTTCATGGCAAAGCTTTTACAATTTAACGAACGAGCATTAAAGTCCATTTTACAAGGTGTAAAAACTTTGGCGAAGGCAGTTATTGTTACCCTAGGTCCTAAAGGGAGAAATGTGGTGATCAACAAGGGGTATGGAACTCCTTTATCGACTAAAGACGGTGTTACTGTTGCAAAAGAGATCTTTTTGAAAGATAAATTTGAAAATATGGGCGCAGAGCTTGTAAAAGAAGCCGCTTCAAAAACAGCCGATTTAGCCGGAGATGGTACGACAACAGCTATTGTGCTGGCAGAAGCTATCTTTGCAGAAGGGGTAAAAAATGTGATGGCAGGAGCCAACCCTATGGATCTGCAGAAGGGGATTGATAAAGCGGTGGTTGCCATTGTTGATAGTTTAGATCGTATGGCTAAGGAAGTAAAAACACCGGAAGAAATTAAGCAAATTGCAACGATTTCTGCAAATAATGATATTGAAATCGGAACGATTATTAGCAAAGCTATGGAAAAAGTAGGTAAAGATGGGATTGTAACCATAGCTGAAGCGAAAGGCATTGAAACTACTTTGGATGTTGTTGAAGGGATGCAGTTTGATAAGGGGTATGTTTCTCCCTATTTTGTTACCAACTCAGAAAAAATGAGTGTGGAAATGGAAAATGTGGCTATTTTTGTTACAGATCAAAAGTTGTCTGCAGCGAAACAGCTAGTCCCTCTTTTAGAAAAAGTAATGGAGAATGGAGCTCGACCTCTATTAATCATAGCAGATGATGTAGATGGAGAAGCTTTAGCTACTTTAGTTGTGAATAAGCTTAAAGGCGGTCTTCCTGTATGTGCGGTCAAAGCTCCCGGTTTTGGAGATCGAAAAAAATCGTTTTTACAAGATATTTCGATTCTCACCGGAGCCACTTTTATTTCAGAAGAAGTGGGTCTTCATGTAGAAGAAGTAGGGCTTGATGTTTTAGGTTCAGCGAAGAAAATTAAAGTTTCTAAAGAAGAAACGACGATTATCGATGGATCTTCAGATATGAAGCTGTTACAAAAAAGACTCGCTCAAATCAAAGAAGAGATACGTAATTCCAAGTCTGATTATGACGTAGAACAACTGGAAAAAAGACTCGCTCAGCTGGTTGGCGGAGTTGCAGTTATAAATGTTGGAGCTTTTACTGAAACGGAAATGAAAGAAAAAAAGGCAAGAGTCGAAGATGCTTTGAATGCAACTCGAGCGGCAGTTTCTGAGGGGATTGTTCCTGGTGGGGGCGTTGCTTTACTGAGAGCTGTCAAAGCTTTAGATAATTTACACTGTGTCGGTGACGAAGCCATTGGTGTGAATATTGTTCGACTTGCGGCATTTGCTCCGGCTATTGCGATTGCGAATAACTGCGGCAAACAAGGAAATTTGGTGGCTGAAAAGATTTTTGAACAAGAGGGAAGCTTTGGGTACAATGGTATTACCGATACCTATTGTGATCTTGTGAAAGCTGGTGTGATTGATCCTGTTTTGGTGACAAAATATGCATTAATTCATGCTGCTTCTATTTCAGGACTTTTGATTACCGTTGCTGCTATGATTACCACAAAACCTGAGCCGAAAAAAGCCGAAGGAATGTCTCATCCGGGAATGGGCGGCATGGGTGGAATGGGAGGTATGGGTGGCATGGGCGATTTTGATGGAATGATGTAAACCATAAGGAAAAAAATATGCCAACGTATTGTTATGTTTGCTCCTCTTGTGGGCACACTTTTGAAATTATAGAGAAAATAACGAGTGATCCCCAAACCATTTGTCCGAAATGTAAAAAAACTACATTGCAAAGACAAGTGTGTGGCAAAGATGTGATTGTGAATAAAAAGGGAAACCCTTCTGAGAAAAAGAAGGGTTCCTGTTGTTGTTCTTGCCGATGTGGACACTCAGAAGATTAATAGGGCCTTTTGTATTTCCTAAAAAGAACAGGAACTAAGGCCAGTATAGCTAGTCCGAAAAGCGCAATTTTTACTTGAGTGTTAAAGATTGCGCTTGTGGTTAGTGGATTTTGATTTTCTAGTAGGGTTTCTAAGCCGCTTCCGGCTAAAGTAATGATAAATATCTCAGGGATGATTCCAATCAAAGTTGTCCAAATAAATGTCTTAAGCGGGACTCTAAAGAAAATTGCGGCTACGTTGACTATCCAAAATGGAAATAACGGAATCAATCGTAAAAATAAGAGATAGTGAGCTGCATTTTTTAAAAATCCTTTTTTCATTTCATCTAGGAAGAGAGTTGCTTTTTTCATCACTGGGTCTCTAAGAAGAAAATCTGCTGCCATAAAAAAAATGGAAGATCCAAGCGTAGAGGCTACTACTGCATAGAGTGTGCTGTAGGGTTGAGAGAAAAGATAACCCCCAATAAAAGACATAAACAGTACTCCCGGGAAAGAGAGCGCCGTTATGATGACCAAAATCAATATGAATAGCAAAGGGGTGATGTGAGGGTGGATGGTTACAAAATCCTTGATCGTCTTATGATATATTTGTATGTTTTCTATAGAGAAATAGTTATGAAAACCGAAAAAAAAAGCTATAGAAGATAGAAAAATAATGAAAAGGCAACAAAGGGCTATCTTCTTTTTTTTCATTTGAAAAAAACACCGTGTTTATTTTTACACTAGTATTTTTTACTTATAAAAACATTAACTTTGCAAAAGAAACCCACTCCAGTTTTCTTTTCTTCGGATGTCTAGTAATTTCCAATGTAGGGATTTTGTGAATGCAAGATACTCACTTTCTTGCTCTTTTAAAATGCCGGAGGTAATCCAAAAAGGAAAATGTTTCCTTTTTTGTAAAACGCTTTTTTGTTCTAGAAAAGTCATATTCATTAAGGCCAGATCAAATTTTCTTTTTGGATAAGTAAGAGAAAAAACGGCAGGTAGATTATTAATAAGGGCGTTTTTTTTTGCATGTAATATGGCTGCGGGATCGATATCTACACCATAGGCTTTTGTAGCACCTAAGAGAATAGCGGCTAAGCTTAAGATACCGCTTCCACAGCCAATATCGATGACGGCTTTTTGAAAAACATGTTCTTCCATCATTTCCATTATGAGCTGTGTCGTCGGATGCGAAAAATCTCCAAAGCCTTCACCCGGTATCAGTTGAAGTGTTTTATCTTTAATAGGTAGATGGGCCTTTCCTTCGTAGAAATTAGGGGCGAATTGGGCCCACTGAGAGTCAAAGTTAACTGTTTCTTCCTTAGAAAAAGTGACCGTTGTACAAGAGTCCCAGTTCACGTGTTTTGGAAACATTCCACCGATGAAAAGTTGATTTGAGTCCTCTATAGTAAAAAAATCTTTACCTTGGAGAGACGAGAGTTCTTCTTCAGCATTTTCTACTGAGAAGCCCGGTTTTAAATGTAAAACAACACATATTTTTGACATAGCTTAGAAAGTATATCAGTTTTTTTGGAAGATTTACACTTTAAATCGACATCAAAAAGATGAGTATTGTCACCTAAAAGTTAACACCATATATTGGTAAAAAAATTTTTTACTTTTGCTAATAGGGGGAAAAAATGGTTAAGACAATCATTCGTAGAAGGAAGCTCAAAAAAGGCACTGGAGTTCGAAAGAGTAACCCAACGGAAGAATTGTTGAATGAGGAATGGATTGGTCGCGCAATTTGGGAATGTTTAAAGAATAGAGATTCAGAAGGCGTAATTGAAGTTACTCGAATCTATTTGGAAGCGGTTAACAAAACTCAGATGGCAAGATCCAGTATTATACTTTGAAAAACAATAACCCTACACTTAGGACGCTGGCCAAGTTTGTTCACGGATGTATTTAGCTGGATATTCATATGTGAGGTTTAAAATTTAAGCTCTTTTCCAAAAAGAGGGAAGGCATAAAAGGAGAACTGCAAAAAATTCCAATCTGCCAAGAAGCATCCAAAGAATCGATATCACCTTCGAAAAATCAGAAAAGAAGGCAAAGGAAAAGGCCGGACCCGCTGCCCGAAAAGCAAAACCAACGTTGTTCATCATACATGCAATGGCCCCAAGAGAAGTTTCCGGATCGATACCATCCATTACAAGTAAAAAAACTCCGAAAGCGGCACAGCCAATGGCAATAAAAAAGAAGGTAAGAACGATACCCATCGTTTTTTCATCGATTTCTCTATCCCCTATCTTTAATTTGTGAACCCTTTCCGGACGAAAAAGAGATTCGAGTTTGTGGTGAGTTATTTTGAATAGAATGTAAAAACGAGAGGTCTTTATACCTCCTGCCGTAGACCCGGACATACCACCAACGAACATAAGTAAAAGAAGGGCAAGCTGGGGGGCGTAGGGCCAAAAATCATAATCAATGGTTACAAAACCGGTGGAAGATTGAGCAGAAACCGCTTGAAACGTTCCATCTCTAAGGGCTTCTGCAAATGTATATATCCCTTTAGATCCATCGAGACAAACGCGCTCTTGGCCTATTAGATAGAAAGAAACAAATAACGCTCCAAAAAATATGATAGATAAGAAAAATAGAAGATCGGGTTCATATATTTGACGCCATTTTTTTCGCATGATTTGAAAATAAATGGAAAAATTAAGGCTTCCCAGGATCATAAATATAATCACAACCCAATCGGTATAGGGATTGTGATATCCTGCAATGCTTTGATTTTGAACACTGAAGCCTCCGGTGGATAGAGTGGAGAAGGTAATACAAAAGGCATCAAATAAGGGCATTTTGGGATTGGTCAAAATGAGTAAATAGACCTGGGCTATAGTTAGAACCAAATAGAGTTTCCAAAGAATGGACGCCGTATCTTTGATTTTTGGTGTTAATGTCTCTTTGACAGGCCCCGGAACCTCCATTTCAAAAAGAAATTTTCCTCCAACCGATAAGGTTGGCAGAATGGCTAAAAAGAGGACAACAATGCCCATACCTCCGAGCCATTGAATGAAACATCTCCAAAAAAGAATGCCACGACTGACCGCTTCGATACCGGTAGCTTTTATGAGTTGGGTTTGGGGATCTCGAAAAGGTTTAATAGTTCCAAAATAGGTATAGGTTTTTTCAGGAACGTGGAAATTGGTGCATTGGATGGGAATTTCTTTTCCTGAGGCATTGTAGGCTTTGGGGTACATGACCGTGGCCCCGGTGGTTGTAAGTCCGGACATGGATTCAAAACAAGCATCAAAGGGGTTTTCTAAAGTGTTTGAGAAATAAAAAGGGCAAGCTGCAAGAATGCAAGATAAAAGCCAAATGACAACTACGAGAAAAATACTTTCTTTACGACGAAGAGTTTCAGTTGCTTTTCTTCCGAAAAAAAGCAGTGCGGTAGCTAAAACAGTGGATACTATTATTGTTTCAAAAAAAGCAAAAGAAGAGGATGGACCCGCATCGGGGTGTATGTATTCATAATAGATACTAACGGCTAAGGGGATAAATAAAATAAAGGTAAAACAAAATAAATATTTTCCTAAAATTTTACAAATTTCCCTATATTTCACTACTAGAAAATCTCCTGTAACTCATGAAGTCGTTCCGTCTTAGTGATAACAATAATGGTATCCCCGGCTGAGAGAAATGAGTCCCCTTTGCCAATCATGATTTTCCCCTGCTTTTCGATGGCAGCAATCAACATGTCATTGGGAAGGGAGAGTTTGGAAAGAGGGGTGTTGATCAATGAGCAATCGGGTGAAACTTTAATTTCGAGTACCTTGACTTGATCAGAATACAAAGAAGCTATAGAGACAAAGCTTTTTTTGTGAAGGATGGCAAGGATGCGGTTGGCAATATTGACTCTCTCCGATACGGAAAAAGCAATGTGCAAAGAATTGAGAAGAGAGGAGAGTTTGGTATCTGAAATGAGAGCTACTACTTTTTTACATCCGGCTTCTTTTCCTAAAAGAGCGAGAAGAATATTTGATTCATCTTCATTGGTGCAGGCAATGAAGGCATCGGCTCGATAGACTTCCTCAGCGTGAAGAAAGTCCAAGTCGGCTCCATCATGATTTAAAATAATGCTGTTGGGAAGTAATTCAGCGAGTTCATTACATCTTTTCTCATCTTGCTCAATTAAAGTGGTCGGAATGTGCATTTTTTCTAAAATTAGACCTAATCGGAGGGCTACCGGGCTTCCTCCAACAATGACTACAGAATTGATGGGCTTTTGAATGAGAGAAAATAGGGAAGGGATTTCAGACATATATCTGGTTTCCCCAATTAAAGTGATTTCATCACCCGGAAGAAGAACATCGTTACCGTGAGGAAAAATGATTTCTTCTTTTCCATTCGTTTTTCTATGGATAAGTACTATGAGAAGATCGTGAGGTGTTTTGAGTTTGGATAAGGGGACGTTTTCTTGGGTCCAAGTGGCGGGAATGGAGATAGATCTCATTTGAATGGTGCCATGAGCAAAATTTTCAATCGCTAAAGAACTAGGGCTAATCACACATTTTAAAATATTTTGAGCCGCAAGGACTTCGGCTCCTAAGAAATGATCGACGGAGAAGAGTTTTCCAAAGTCGAGTTTTGATCTGGCTAAGAAACCAAAGTCTTTTACTCTGGCTACGGTTGTAGGAAATCCTAGATTTTTTGCAATGGAACAGGAGACTAGGTTGCTATGATCATTCCCGGTCATAGCTACAAATAAGGGATCCGGATTTTTTTCAAGAAGGTCACTGAGTAATTTCCAATCGATTCCATCGCCTTTGACTGTGGCGATATCGGCTTCTTGTCTTAATTTTTCAAGTTTTTTGATGTCCCCATCGATAACGGTTACATTATTTTCTTTACAAAGGGTTTTGGCTAGGAAGGAGCCGATATTTCCGGCACCAAGAATGATAATATTTTTTTGCATAGTTCGCTTTTTTCTTTTATGATAATCTGTTTTTCTTCTTAGGAAAAGAAAAAACATGAAAGTAGCGACGATTATCAATTACTGTTCGAATGAGGAGAGGTTCCTCTATTCTTGTATAGAGGGGGCAAAGCCGTTTTCCTCAGAAATTATTGTGGTTGTTTGTGATCACTTTTTTGATGGAAAATTGGAAAATTTGAGGGCTTTGGAAAGAGTTTTTGAGGCTTTTCCTGAGATAACTTTTGTTTTTTATCCCTATTTTGACCTTTCAAAAAAAAGGATTTTTCAAAAAGTGGGGGCGAAAAATTTTTGGCATTGCCTTTCTCGTTTTCTGGGTTTTGATGAGTTATCTAAAGATATCGATTGGGTTCTTTTTCTAGATGCGGATGAAGTGGTGGATGGAAGAGCTTTTTCGGCTTTTCTAGCCACACAAGAGTGTCAAAAGTATGATGTGATGAAGCTTGCGAATTATTGGTATTTTCGAGAGCCGAGGTATAGAGCGAATGTTTGGGAAGATTCGGCGGTATGGATACGAAAAAATGTGGTAACACAAAAGCTTTTATTGGACAAGGAAGAGAGGAATGTCCTTTATGATAAGTGTAAAAAAGAAAAGAAAAGGCAGGTTGTCGGCTTAGATCAACAGCCGATGGTCCATCATTATAGCTGGGTCCGTTCTAAAGAGGAAATGCTTCGAAAAGTGGAGTCTTGGGGACATAGGGAAGATAAAGATTGGAAGGTATTGATAGAGGAAGAATTTTCTCATCCATTTTTGGGAAAAGATTTTGTACATGGGTATTCATTGGAAGAAGTTCCTTCTTTTTTACAAGAGCCAAAATATCCAAAAAAAACGGAAAGCAGAGCTCATGTGAAAAAACTTAGCGTTTTTGATGTAAAAAAGAAGTTAGGATGGGGAATTTTTAGGTTAGTTAGAATGTTAAAAGTTCTTTCTTTCAAATGCTGTTTATGACAATATTACGCAGTAATACTGTGCACTGGTAGCTCAACTGGATAGAGTACCCGGCTACGAACCGGGCGGTTAGAGGTTCGAGCCCTCTCCAGTGCGAGATTTGTTTTTATGATTGTATTAAAACATGTTTGTGGACTTTTAGAGACGAACACCATTCTTGTTGGTTGTGAAGAGACCAAGAAGGCGGCTGTGGTTGATCCCGGTTTTAAGTCTATAAGTTGGATTCTTAAACAGCTAAATATAAGTAACTTCGAATTAGATTCTATTTTATTGACCCACGGCCATTTTGATCATATCATGGACGTTTTTGCTATAAAAAAAGAGTTTCCTGACGCAAAAGTGAGTATCCATAAAGAAGATAGAAAACTTTTGGAAGAGCCGGAGTCAACTTTTTTTTTAAAGCCTAAAGCGGTTATTCCGGATGTTCTTTTATGCGGGGGTGAAACGATTTCTCTTGGAAAAGTGCAAATACAGGTTATCTATACTCCGGGTCATACTTTGGGGAGTGTTTGCTATTATATTCCGGAAGGAAAAATTCTTTTTTCCGGGGATACTCTTTTTCAAGGAACGATTGGGCGTATCAATGGGTCGGAAGAGATGATGTGGGATTCGCTCCGAAAGCTTTCTGATCTTCCAAAAGATACAAGAGTGATACCGGGTCATGGGGATGAGACGACTATTGGGGAAGAGAAATTTCTCTCGAATCCACAGAAGTTTTTTTCTTAAAGAAAATCTTCGAGAATTTGCTCTGTATATTTACATAAGAAATAAAAAGCTCTCCCATTCGTAACGTTCTGATGCTTTTGTATTTTTGCTTGAAGCGAACAAAGGTCCTCTTTAGGGTATATAGTTTGAGCTTGGAGTAGATATTCTTTCCATATTTGTGAATTTTGTAGAGCTCTCATCATTTCGGGTGGAGGAACTCTAACATAATTATCTGATAGTGTTATAAGAGAAGGGCTGGGTTGGAATGGGTGGCTCGATCCGGAAAAAGAGATGGTTTGTAAGCATAAAGGGTTTTGTAAAATATCAAAAATTTGAGGATGCAGCGTCATGTATACCGCATCTTTTATAGCAAAAATGGGACAGGTAAAGTTATCAAATTGACGTTGTGTTATTAAAATGTACTTTTTTGCATCTGAAAATAGGGTTGTCAAACGGAATAAAAGGAATGCGCATTCAGAGGATTCCGATCCTAAGGAATCAGAAAGAAAGAAATGGAAAGAGTGTTCATTCTTTTGGATATATACATGTGTAAAATGCATGGATTGTTTTTCTTTTGTTTGGTTTTGAATAATGAAGGACTTAGAAAAGACGGGTCGATTTTTCAATGTCTCACATTTTATTAGAAAATCTTCGAGATATGTAAAGACTCTAATGTGATTTAAGAGGGGGGTCTTTTGGCTTTTTTTTTTGAAGAATAAATTGTAACCCTTTGGCTGTTAAGTAGTTTTTGGCACGGTAAGTGGTTAAATTGGTATGAGAAGTCAATATTTTTTCAATTAGGTGTTGTATGATTTTAATTTTTTCCAGCAGAGGAATGTGGGGATTTTGGGAGATTGAGTGAAATTCTTGAATAACCTCTCTTTTTCCTAATGTATTAGATACTAAACTTGTCGACATAAAACACCTTTTATTAAAATAATAATATTATTATATCATGTTATATTATTTTAATTCAACAGCTTTGCGTGTGATAATGTTGTGTTTTTAATTAAAATAAGAAAAATTCATAAGTTTATGACGCTTAAGTGATTATGTGTTTTCATGGCTCTAAAAAGTAGTCAGATAATCGTATAGATCTTTTTCTCTCACAATTAAACAACTTTTGTGCCGGTCTACTAAAGGTTGTGCCGCTTCTAAAATCTCCGGATTTCCAACGCCCGGTAAGCATAAAGCACAAAAATGATGCTCTTTCTCTTTGTGAAAGAGTTGTTGTAATCCAACTATATAGTCCTCGATGCTATAGCCTTCTTCTTGCACCCGAAAAAAAAGAATAGGCCGATGATACAAAAGCGATTGAATCGCAAAGTAAAGACCCTCGCTCTCGGGAGGAGGGTGACCTAGCTTTTCTACTAGTTCTATTAGTGAACGAAAGAATAAGGGAGTTTGAAACAGACCTTTTTCTGCCTCCCCAAAAGCTACAACCATAGGCTGCATGATTCCACCTCCTTTTTTGTATATAATTATTTGGTGTTAATAAAACAAGTGTTCATTAAATTATTTTGTGTTATTGGTTTGATATAACAGTAATATGAGGATTTTATGAGATTTTTTTTATTTGCTTTTCTTATAGCACCTTTCATCGCTTTTGGCAGTTCTTCCATTCAAGAGGAATTTATCGGAACTTGGGAACTCACCGGAACTGAAGTAGATGGTAAAGATTCTAAACCTTTTTTAATTGAAATACAAAAAAATGGAATTGCTATAAGTAGTTGGGGAAAAGGAGAAACGGGTGAATGGAATCTAGTCGCAAAAAGGGCGGAGATTCGATGGCCTTCCGGATGGAGAGATTTTATTTATAAAGAAGGGTTTCACTACAAAAATTTAGGATATGCTCCGGGAATTCCTTTAGATGGCGCTCCTACTAATGAAAGTAAAGCAAAAAAAAGAAAAAATCCTTAACTTTAATTTTATTAGTAAAACAAGTGTTCATTGAATTAGTTTTTTATTATAGGTTTGATATAGCAGTAATATGAGGATTTTATGAGATCTCTTTTGTTTTCATTTCTTTTGGCGCCATTCATCGCTTTTGGTAGTTCTTCCATTCAAGAGGAATTTGTAGGTACTTGGGAAGTCACCGGAACTGAAATAAATAGTAAAGAACCTAAACCTTTTTCTATTGAATTACAAAAAAAAGGCATTGCTATAAGTAATTGGGGAAAGGGCGAAAAAGGAAAATGGAAAATAGTTGGAGAAAGAGCTGAGATCCGATGGAATGATGGATGGATAGAATTTATTTATAAAGAAGGACATCATTATAAAAAAATAGGATATGCTCCAGGCTCCCCTTTAGATGGAGTTCCTACCAATGAAAGCAAAGCAAAAAAAATAAAAACCCCTAATAAGAAATGGTAAGTGTTTTACAACTTTCCAAATCGAGCTTCCCTTCCGAGTTCATTTTCAATTTCTAAAAGACGATTGTATTTGGCTATTCGATCGGATCTGGATAAAGAGCCTGTCTTAATCTGTCCACACTGCATTGCCACAGCAAGATCGGCTATAAAAGTATCTTCAGTTTCTCCGGATCGATGAGAGACTACCGTTTTATATCCGCTTTTTTGCGCTAGCAAAATGGTTTGTATCGTTTCCGTCACCGTTCCGATTTGATTGAGTTTTATCAAAATGGCATTCGCTACTTTTTCTTGAATTCCTCTTTGTAAAAACTTTGGGTTGGTGACAAAAAGATCATCGCCCACAATTTGAATCTTCTTCCCCAGCTTTTCTGTTAAAAGCTTCCAGCCGGCCCAGTCATTTTCATCTAAACCATCTTCAATCGAATCGATAGGAAAGTTTTCGGTAAGCTTTTGTAAATAGGCAATTTGTTCTAAAGATGTTTTTTCCGCATAGGCCTTTTTTTGCATCTTTTTCTTTTTCTCAATATACTTGTGAGTTTCTTTGACGTAAAAATCCGATGCAGCTGCGTCTAAAGCTAAAGAGATTTCTTTTCCCGGAGAATAACCTGCCGTTTCTATAGCTTTTATTATGAATTGTAGAGCTTCCTCCTCGGAAGAAAATTTTGGAGCAAAGCCCCCTTCATCGCCAACAGAAATCGAAAAGCCCTCTTTTTTTAAAAGGCCTTTTAGAGAATAAAAAACCTCTACTCCGGCTCGCAGAGCCTCCGAAAAAGAAGAAAAACCAAAAGGACGAATCATGAATTCTTGAATATCCAAAGAACTATCGGCATGAGCTCCGCCATTGATGATATTCATCATGGGACAAGGAAGAAGATTGGCTTTTTCTTTTCCAAGATATCGATAGAGGGGAAGTTTTTTTTCTGCAGCACCTGCCATAGCAATGGCCATGGAAACTCCCAATATCGCATTCGCTCCGAATCGAGACTTGTTTTCAGTACCATCGGCACGGATCATTTCCATATCCAAGGCTTCTTGATCTACAACAGATTTTCCTTTAAGTAATGGAAAAAGATGGGTATTCACATTTTCGCAAGCTTTTCGAACCCCTTTTCCAAAGTATCTCTTTGGATCTTTGTCCCTAAGCTCTAGAGCTTCATGCTCCCCTGTGGAAGCTCCGGAAGGAACCTTTGATTTTACAAGAATTCCGGTATCCGTTTGTAATAAAACTTCAATAGTTGGAGTTCCTCTGGAATCAAGAATTTCTATAGCTTGCAACGAAAGAATTTTGGACATACACACCTTATCTTTTACGAAAATCGTCTGTTTCTAACTCATTCATTAAACTATGATAAGAGGCAAAACGCAAGGGAGAAATTTTTCCTTCTTCTATTGCTTTTTGCACCGCACAGTTTGGCTCGTTTAGATGAGAACAATCGGGATATTTACATGGATTTGAGAGATGAAAAACTTCGGTAAAATATCTTTGGATATCTTCTTTTTTGAACTCCCAAAGACCAAAACTTTTAATTCCGGGAGTGTCGATACAAAAGCCTCCATCTTTCAAAGGAAAAAGTTGAGCTTTGGAAGTAACATGAGATCCCTTGGAAGTTTTCTTTATGACTTCTCCGGTTTTTAGATGCAGACCTAAAGTGGCATTGATCAAAGAAGATTTTCCGACACCGGATTGTCCGGCGAATACCGAGGCTTTGTCCTTCATGATCTTTTTTAGATCTTCAATGCCTTCATTCGTTACAGTGCTTACAGATATAATGGGAATGTTTTCTTTAGAAAAAGCGTGAACAAATTCTTCATAGAGTTCTTTTTCTTTCGACTGATGGGGATCTTGTAAAAGATCAATTTTGTTGATCACAAGGACGGGAGACATGTTTCCTTTTTTTGTCGCGAGGATATATCGATCGACTAAAGAGGGTTTTAAGGGAGGTTGTACAACAGAAATGGTGATTAAAACCTGATCTATATTTGCAGCGAGGATGTGTTCTTTTCTTCGTAACAAATCTTCTCTTGAAAGATAAGAAAAACGCTCTTCAATTTTTTCGATATGTTTTGTTTCTGGACAAAACATAACAAAATCTCCTACGGCAAGTGGATTTTTTAAAAGGGTTTTTTCTTTTTTAAAAATACCCCGAAGATAGCAGATATATTGGGTGTGATCAGCATCCACCAGTATGTTTTCTCCACTGATCGAAAGGACTCTTCCTTTAATAAGATGAGGTGCAATGGTTTCTTCTACTGCACTTTTTTGATCGGTTTTTTTAAATTGAGATCGATCTAAACTTTGCAGAAGCTTTCTCTCTTGTTTTTCTTTTTTCTTTTTTGGGGAATGAAAATTTTCTTCAAAAGAATCTATGTCGATTTTCATTTCGAAGGCCTTGTCATAATGTACATTAAAATTCCCCCGGAGATGGCAACATTCAAGGATTCAGAGAAGGGAGACATGGGGATAGTTATTACAGTGCCTTTTTTTTGTATTTTAGGATTTACCCCTTCGGATTCGTGGCTAAGAATTAAGGCAAGAGGAGGGTTGAAAGCTACTTGATCGGCACTTTTCCCTTCAATATCAGCAATGTAAATAGAAAACTTTTTCTTTTGAAGGAAGGTGAAAATTTCCGTTAGCGATAGAGTTTGTATGGGTAGAAAAAAATTAGCTCCCCTTGCGGCCCTAAGAACTTTTTCGTTGAAAGGATCTACAGTCTCATTGGTGATAAAAACACCTTCGAATCCCAAAGCAAGGGCGCTACGTAAAAGTGTTCCAAGATTTCCGGGATCTTTGATTTGATCTAAAATTAAAAGATATTTCATATCGGGAGGGAGTGGAATCTCGGGTAGAGTCAGTTCTGCAGCATATCCATCGGGTTCTTGTAATCCGGTAATTTTTTTTATAATGGGCAAGGTCGTTTGGACATGAAGAAGTGCCGGAATAGGATTTATATTTTCTGTTGAAATCAAGACATCAATGGAAAATTTTTGAGAAATTTCTATAATTAGCTTTTTTCCGGAGATAAGAATTTTCTTGTTTTCTCTTCGATAAAGGCTATTTTCTCGGAGTTTTTTCCAGTGTTTGATGAGAGGATGTTGTAAACTTCTAATTTCTTTTGTTATCATGCGCTTTAAGAGGGCCTTATATGAATAAAATAATTGTCGAAAAAAGAAACTTAGTTCGTTCGTTAGCAGGTAGGGTATTTATAGTTAGTGTTTTACTGTTAATATTTCCTCTTTTTTTACATACTCTGCTTCTTTATCGACACGAATATAAGGAAAGTATAAAAGATCTCTCGATTTCATTACATATTTTGTCTGATAACTCCTCACTTTTTGTGGAAGAATCCTTAGAATTTCGTAAACATTTATTGGATGATACCTGGCGCCGCATAGTAGAAGAGAAGATTTCTTTAGATAAGAGGATAGCTTTTGTTGAAAAGCAAAAAGAAAATATAGAGGTAGGCAAATTTTTATATTTAACTGATCCGAAAGAATTTCCCGAGATTTTTGAAAATAAGGAAGGGATATTTATTGGTAAATTGTCGGGAGAAGAGGGCTTTATTTATATTAGTCGGATGTTACCCGATGAAGGGGCCTTACTCATTGCAATCCCGGCAAGTGAATATTTAAAAAAGCTTGCGTTGGTAGAAAAACATTCTTTTCCTATTGAAATTTCTTTTATTACGGATGTCAAAACGGTTTTTGCATCCACCTTATTTTCTAAAGAGTTTAACCAAAAACCACTGGTTTTAGCTCCTCAAAAAGATATAGATAATTTTTATTCTTTTACAAAAGACAAAAGTTCCTATTTTGGCAGTATTGCTAAAATAGACAATACGAATTTTTCTCTATTGATTTCTCTTTCTAAAGATAGTGTGATACAGGATTTAAAAAAGGATTTTTATCGAAGAATTTTGTCGGCGATCTTTTTTCTTATCTTTATAGGAGGTGGTTTAGCTCTATGGATTATCTATCTATTATCTAAACCTTTGGAGAGTTTGTATTGGACGATGCAGAAGGTATTGAAGGGAGATTTGTATGCTAGGTTTCATAAGAAAACTTTTGGTTTTGAGATCAATATCTTAGGGGATATTTTTAATCGGATGATTGATAATTTGATTTCTCAGCAGAGGGAAGCTGAAAAAGAGAAAATGTTAAAGCTGGCCTATTGGCAAGAGCTTAGGATCGGTCATGAGATACAAAAAAGTATGTTTCCTTTAGAGCTTCCGAATTTTCCTTGTTTTGAAATGTCCACAGGATATTTACCAGCCAAAGAGGTCGGAGGCGATTTTTATGATCTTTTTCTACCGGAGAAGGGAAAGCTTTTAGTTTTGATTGCGGATACTTCTGGGAAGGGGGTTCCTGCTTGTTTATATTCTTTGAGTATTCGAAGTATGTTCAGGGCCTATGCTTCGATGTCTTCTAATTTACAAGAAATGATATCTCAGGTGAATCGGCTATTTTATTTGGATTCAGAAAAATCGGGTGTTTTTGTTACGGCGTGGGCCGGGATCTATGATGAGAAGAGTGGGTTATTTCACTATGTAAGTTCGGGGCATTATCCTCCTTTATTAAAAAAGAAAGATCAAAGGATGGAAGAGATGCACACTCCGGGGATGGCGCTTGGAGTGGATCTTTCTATGCCGATTCAAGTGGCTTCTTTTCCTTTTGAGGTGGGAGATACGTTACTTCTTTATACGGATGGGGTTTTGGATGCTACGAACAAAGAGGGAAAATTTTTTGGTAAAGAGCGTCTGAAGAACTTTTTTGTGTCGACTGAGGCAACGACAACGGAAGGGATGAAAGAGGGGCTTATGCAAGAGATTAGCAAATTTTCTTTTAATGAGACGCAACATGATGATATTACTCTTGTCGTGATACGTCGTCTTTTTTAAGAGCTGCTTCTATTATTTTTTTGGCCAAAGAGGGTTTTTTTGCAGTTCTAGAAGGATTTCTTCTTTATGGACAAGAAGTTGATTGATGGCAATTTTTTCTCCTTCTTTTAAAAGAAGGCCTAGGAGTTTTCCGGGTGGGATTCCTAGTGGGATAAGGTCTTTAGATTCTATGATAGGTATTTTCTTTTGGATCTTTTCAATGTAGGGTTGCAAAAGAATTCTGTTTTTTTTCTGTTGTTCTTCGAATGCTTTTTTATCTTGTAGATGAACGGAGAAAATTTCTAAACACATAGATCCATAGGGTGAGGCATAGAAATAGGCTAATTCGTACAAAGAGCTTTCTTTGGAAAGAAGATTTTTTCCATTTATGCAAAATAGGCAAAGGTCAAGATCTTTATTGGGTACTTTTAGATAACGGCAAAGCGTTTCGATTTCTTCTGAAGATATGTTGGGAAAGAGTTCTAGTAACTTGAGGATGACCGGAGTATTTTTTGGGAAATAGGGGATGAAAGAGGTTCTTTTTTGGATTTCTTCTATGGAAAGGGATTGCAAAACAGGAAAAATTTGAGGAAGGAGTCTAAATTGGTGCAGGAGGAGCAGACTTTTTCCAAAATTGTTTTCTGACATTTTGGAAAACTCTTGAAAAACTCTTTCTATGGAGACTGCCGGAAAAAGAAAAGGGGCTTCTTCGATGATGGCTTGTTTGGTTTGTTCTTCGATAGTGAAGTTAAAGCGGCAAGCGAAGCGGACAGCTCGGATCATTCGGAGGCGATCTTCTTCGAATCTTTTTTTTGGGGATCCGATGGCGCGAATGATTTTTTTTTGTAAGTCTAGCTCTCCTTCGACAAAATCTAAGACCTTTTTTTCGAAGGGGTCGTAAAACATTCCATTGATGGTGAAGTCCCTTCTTTTGGCATCTTCTATGGCGGAGGTGAATTCGACGTGGGAAGGGTGCCTTCCGTCTTGGTAATCGAGATCTTTTCGAAAGGTAGCCACTTCGAATTCCTTACCTTCTAAAACGACGATTACGATGCCGAAGGCGATACCGACGGGGATAGTTTTAGGGAAGAGGGAGAGTAGGGTGTTGGGGGGGGCGTTGGTGGCGATATCGATATCATCGGAGGGGTGCTGGAGTAAAAAATCGCGCACCCAGCCGCCCGCGTAATAGGCGATGAAGCCCGCGCTATGCAAAGTCTCGATGATCGTCCTGGCCTGCGGCTGCTCTTCCATTATCCCGATGGTATCTTAAAAGACAGCTTGCGTCGAGACCATGTAGGCAAATTCATCGTGCAGCCGCCGCTCGCCGGTGACAAGGAATTTGCTGGTCAGACTCAAAGTCAGGCCGAAAAAATAGCCGAACTTCTCTTTGTTGCGATAATTTAAAGCGGAGCTTTCGGGGCCGCTCTGGATATGCAGTTTCGCATGAAAATATTTGGCTCCGGCATAGGGCGTGAGGATCCAGAATTTCGAAGACAGAGCCGCGCACGCTTGCCATTCCCGTAAGTTAAAATGCTGCTTTTCCTTGTC
>JBAXUO010000049.1:0-9135 GCA_037129625.1 Chlamydiota bacterium | reverse complement strand
CACGATCCTATCTGCCAAAGATCCATCGCATTAAAAAAAATTCGAGAGGATCTCCAAATTCTCCCTCACATGAGACAAAAATTCCTTCGAGAAGCCCGTATAGCCAGCCAACTCACCCACCCTTCTATTATCACGATCTATTCCATCTACAATGATCCAAATGCCACTTACTACACCATGCCTTACATCGAAGGGGAAACATTAAGAAAAATCCTCTCTTATTCAAAAAAAGAATCTCTTTCAGATTCCAAAACCTCGATTCCCTTTCTCTCCCGTGTTTTTTTACAAATCTGTGAGGCCATAGCCTACACACATACTAAAGGGATTATTCATAGGGATCTGAAGCCTGAAAATATAATCATTGGAAAATATGGAGAGGTATTTATTATCGACTGGGGCATTGCAGAATTTGAAGAAAAGCTTCAAAAAAAGGAACCCTTTACCCTTCCAAAAAAAATTGCAGGCACATTGACTTACCTTTCACCTGAAATTGCCAAAGGAGAGCCTTTTTCCATCTCTTCTGATATTTATGCACTGGGTGCTATTTTGTATTATATTCTAACACTCTTTCCTCCTTTTCAAAGAGCTTCTCTAGAAGAATGGCAACAATATCTTACAAAAGAAAATTTACCATCTCCCTTCGAAAAAGCACCTTATCGAGACATTCCTCAAGAGCTTGCAGATATTGCCCAAAAAGCCTTGTCTTTTGAAAAAAAAGATCGTTACCTCTCTGTCGACGAGCTTCTTGTCGATCTAAAAAACTATATCGAAGGGAAACCTAAATGGACATTTATTAAATCCCTTCAGATACAAGAAAAGGATGATTGGGATTTTCAGGAAAATCTCCTTTTAGCCAAACATATTGCCATCACACGTAACACCGACTGCGCTGAATGGTTTCATGTCATGCTTTCCAAAGAGGTTTTTTCGGGTAATCTTAAAATTCAAACCACACTACATATTGATAAAGAATGTGAAGGCATCGGCTTTCTTTTAAGCCCTCCCAAGTCTTATAAACAAAAAGGGATTGATGAGGGGTACTCTCTATGGTTAACCCCACAAAAAGCTCTTCTTTTCCGCTCCAATGTCCTTGTAAAAGAAGTCCCTTTTTCTCTAAAGACAGAAAACACCTACGATATTGTTATTGAAAAAACAGACAACCATCTTCTTTGTTTTATAAATAATAAACTCCTATTCACCCATTCCAGTTACTTTCCCCTTCTACAAAACCAAATCGGAGTTCTCCATAAGGGAGCTCATTTCCAAATGAAACCCCTACAAATTTCTTCCGCCAGTCACAACGTAATGGTTCCCTGCCTTGCCGTCCCCGATGCTTTTTTATCCCATAAATTTTATAATATAGCTCTCAGCGAATATGAACGAATCGGACACTCTTTTACCGGTAGAACGGAAGGGAGAGAAGCTCTTTTTCGAGCAGGCATAACTTTATTAGAAAAAGCAAAGGATGAAAAAAAAGATAAAAATCTTTTTTTAGAAAAAGCTTTTGAAGCCTTTGAAAAATTACATAATTCCCTAAGTGCCCCTCTTGAATACCTTGGGAAATCCCTCGTCTACAAAGAATGGGAAGATCGGGAAGAAGAAGCAAAATGTTTAGAACTCGCTATTCGAAAATTTCATAACCACCCCCAATTTTCCATCTTAGAAGAACATCTTCTCTATAGAATTCATGAAAGTTCTTTAGAAGACCGAGAGGGGGTGTATAGGCTCGCTCTCATTGGACTTTTACATTTGCCCACATTCTGGAATACTCCAGACACCCAAAATCTTTTACAAAACTTACAAAAACATTGGGAAAAAGTATATTTTTTCCTTGCCCCCTCTCAAGAGGATGAAAAAGAGTATCTATCTCTTGAACTCTCTTTTCGCATACCCAGAAAAGAAACCTTATTAGAAATATTACATACTCTTTGCCTTGAGAAAACTCACTGTATTGAAAATGGCCTCTTTGCTCTTTTAGAACTCGGGTTCTATGATGAGTTCGATCAAATGGTCAAGGATTTAGAAAAAGAACCTATTTCTTTAACTCTTAAAGAGGGAATTTCACTATTACAAATAGCCAACCAAAGCCATGTTGAAGATCCATCCATAGCCTTTTCCCTACTTGAGAAATTTTCTCCCTTTTCTCCAAGAGCCTTTACCGTTCTTATTTTTATCTTAAACCAAGCTATCTTACACCGGCACATAGACTCACTTCGAAGCATTCTCCTGGCTTTAGACTCTTATCCTTTTTCAAAAACCGAAGAAATCCTTATCGATTCCGCCCGTCTTTCGCTCTTACTATTAGAAAAAAATTTCACTCTTATGAAGCCTATTTTTCAAAAATATTCTCTCGAACAGCTAAACCAAGAAAGTTTTTCTTTACATGCTCTCTATGGAATTTGGCTTTATGCTACGGAAGGAGAGAATATTGCAAAAGCACACTTCTCCAAAGAGCTTGAAATCTCCCATCCCCCTACCCCAGCCTTACTGGGTCAGTTTTTAAGTGGAAAAAAGCTCTCTTCTTTGTTTTTTTGGGAGAAAAAAAAGGTCTACCAAGATCTCTTTCTTTTCCACGAAAGCCTCGGAGATCCTAAAAAATCCCTTTTTTATCATAAAATTGCCTTAGAAAATCCCGACAATTCCGTTTGACTTTCTCCTTTTTTTCTTTTACTCTTTTTACTAAAACTAAAAAAAAATTATGAAAGAACTTTCTACTGCATATAACCCAAAAGAAATCGAAGATAAATGGTATCTTTCTTGGGAACAAAATAAAGCATTTTCAGCCAATGCAAAAAGTACAAAAGAACCCTTTTGTATTGTGATTCCCCCTCCCAATATTACGGGAGTGCTTCATATGGGGCATGCTCTAGATGCCACTTTACAAGATTTACTTATCCGCTATGAGCGGATGAGAGGGAAAGAAGCTTTATGGGTTCCTGGGGTAGATCATGCAGGAATCGCCACTCAAACGGTCGTAGAAAAAGATCTCATCAAAAAAACCAACAAAAGAAGAAAAGATTTCCCTAGAGAAGAATTTTTATCCTACATATGGGACTGGAAAAAAGAGAAAGAAATTTCTATTTGTAATCAGTTAAAAAAATTAGGTTGTTCTTGTGACTGGGATCGATACCGTTTCACCATGGATGAAAAAAGCAATAAAGCAGTTCGAACTTGTTTCAAAAAAATGTTCGACGAAGGCCTTATCTATCGAGGCGATTATCCGGTTCACTGGGATCCCGTAACTCAAACAGCACTTGCCGATGACGAAGTGGAACATGAAGAAAAGGATTCTTTCCTCTATTATTTTCGATACCCTCTTGTCGATTCTAAAGATTTTGTAGTGATCGCAACGACAAGGCCAGAAACCATGCTTGGAGACACAGCCTTAGCTGTTTCGTCTAAAGACCCCAGATATACCTCTCTCATCGGAAAAAAAGCTATTGTCCCTATTGTAAACCGCGAGATTTCTATCATTGCCGATCCTTTTGTCGATCCGGAATTTGGTACGGGTATCGTAAAAATCACTCCGGCCCATGATCCCAATGATTATGAGGTAGCCCATCGCCATCACCTCCCTCTTATCAACATTATGACTCCAGATGGAAAGATCAATGAAAATGGAACACCTTTTAGTGGTCTTTCCATGCAAGAAGGAAGAAAAGCTATTGTTCAAGAAATGCAAAAACGGAATCTGGTAGAAAAAATAGTTCCATACAAAGTACGCGTCGGCATTTCTTATCGATCCAAAGCAGTGATCGAACCCTATCTTTCCAAACAATGGTTTGTCAAAATGGCCCCTTTTCAAGACCGTTTGATGAAAGCCGTTCAAGAAAATAGAGTACAGTTATTCCCTTCCCAATTTAAAGAGACCTATTATCATTGGATCCAAAACCTTCGAGATTGGTGTATCTCCAGACAACTTTGGTGGGGACACCGTATTCCTATTTGGTATGCTAAAAATGATCCTTCTCGCATGATTTGTTATATTGGGGATTCTCTACCCGATGAAGTCAAAAACGATCCCACAAGCTGGGTTCAAGATGAAGATGTTCTAGATACATGGTTCTCTTCGGCACTTTGGCCTTTTAATGTTCTTGGTTGGCCCGAAGAAACCGACGATCTAAAAAAGTTTTATCCCACTTCTGTTCTTGTCACCGGTCATGACATTCTATTTTTCTGGATTGCGCGGATGATTCTCATGGGAGAGTATATTCTAGATGACGTCCCTTTCCATAAAACTTTTATTCATGGTCTTATCTACGGAAAATCCTATTGGAGAGAAGATAAAGACGGGTCTGCCACTTATGTAGCTCCGGAAGAAAGGCTCCGATTCGATCTGGGTGAAGTTACACCTAAAGATGTATTTTTTCGATGGGAAAAAATGTCCAAATCCAAAGGAAACATCATTGATCCCTTAGAAATGATCGCCGGCTATGGAACAGATGCTCTCCGACTGACTCTCACGGCAAGCACCACCCATGCAAGGCACATAGATCTCGATCGCAGACGTTTTGAAGAATATAAAAATTTCGTCAACAAAATTTGGAATGGGGCTCGATTTATTTTTCTTCATCTCAAGATTACCGAAGAGGATTTTGCTACAGGACTCGACCGATCCTTATTTACTTTAGAAGACTTTTGGATTTTATCTCGTCTTAATCAAGTCATCGAAGATGTTCATCTCCATATCAAAGAGTTTCTTTTTGATAAACTCGCCTCCAGCCTCTACCAATTTTTTTGGGATGAGTTTTGCTCTTACTATCTTGAGATGTCAAAGCCCTTTCTTTTTGGCCAGCAAGGGTCTTTAGAGACACAAAAGAACAAACAAAAACTACTTGTCATCCTTCTTTTAGATTTCATTCGACTCTTACACCCGATATCCCCTTTTATTACGGAAGAACTTTTCTCTTTACTCAAAGAAGCTTTTGGTAAAGCCTCATTACAAAAAGGAGACATCTACACAAAAGAAGCTATAGAGGCTTTACAAGCACCTTTTTGCATGAAGGCTCCCTATCCAAAAGTTCTTGACCCCAAAGATATTTTCCCGGAAAAAGAAAAAGAGTTTTCTTTTCTTCAATCTATCATCCGAAGCGTCCGAAATATTCGAACGGAAATGAAAGTTCCTCTGGGACAAAAAACAAAACTCTATCTTTTTGGTTCGGAAAAAGAAATTCAGCTCATCGAAAAAAACCTACATATCCTTCTTTCGCTTGTCAAAATCGAAGAAGTGATCTTTTCTCCCCCAAAAAATTCCAAAGGTGGATCGACTGCCCTATGTGAAGGAATCACTCTATGGATACCCCTTTCTTTAGAACTTCTTATCAAAGAAAAAGAGCGTCTCACAAAAGAGAGAGATAAACTTGTACAACTAAGAGAAGGAAATCTGCATAAACTCTCAAATCCGGAATTTCTTTCTAAAGCGCCGCCACATGTGGTCGAAAACATTAAGAAGCAAGTCGAACAAAGTTCTAAGGGGATTCTAGAGATCGAAGGAAAGATGCAAGAAATTTCCGAATAAATGGAAGGAAAACTTGAGTTTCATCAGTATGATCAAAATTGGGAAGAAACTTACCTTGACAAATCGTCTCTTTAAACATAAGATTTGCTCCTTGCCCCGATCTCTCAACAAGACCACATTTCAAAAAAACTTCTGCGATACGCCGATTCCTTGGATGTTGCTTCCAAAGAATGTTTTCTGCAGAAATCCCATAAGGAAATCCTCCAGGACTAGGAATCAAGATGCTCGGAACTGGACTCAATCCAACAGAGGCATTTTATACCCAGAGGATTTTAAGTCCGAAGCCCTTTCTTCACACTACCTAACGCCACCTAACTTCTCATAGAGGAAGATATCATCAAAATAAAAATCAAACCACCACAAATCATGAAAATTTTAAGTAAACGATCTTTCGAGATTTACGATGTCACACCCAAGTAGCCAGTTTTACTTTCTATAGAAACCCTGTTGGAGAGAAAAATCTTCGTTCTAAGGGATCATAAAGCACCTACCTTCTCGAACGAAGGTAGGTTTCTATAGATTTAGAAGTTCTTTCGAACCCAATCCAACAAGTCTTCCCAAGCTTCGGGATCTGTTTCCGGTAGTTTTTTTGCTTCTTCAACCAGCTCCCCCACACTTTTCCAATCATCCAACACAATATTCTTTTCTAAAAAAGGATCTATTCGTAAATACCTTTTACCCAGTATCTGAGAACACTGTTCATGAACCATCGCTGAAGTCCCATCCATAACCAAAGCAATCAATGGATTAGGAGGAAGTGGGTAGAGTGGCGAAGGGTCCAAAACCCATTCAGTAACACCCCATTTAACATCGTCAGAAATAAAGTGATGGTTTCTCCCCGTTCCAAATGAAATCATGAAAATATTCTTCAGATCCTTATTTCCACCTTTTTGATCGATAGAGCGAGACAGCGCCACCATACTAGGATTATTGGATACAACAGCTCCATCCACATATCCTTGATAAGAGGGAAAAAGGATAGGGACCGCTGATCCTCGTAAAACCGCGTCCACAATAGAAAGTTTAGATGATTCATTCAAAACAAAATTATCAAAACAGATAGGTTTCCAACAATTCTGATCCGGATTATGCAATTGAAAGGAAGTAGCTATTACTTTCTTTTTCAAATCCCCTAAAGTAACCTCTTTAGGAATCACAGCTTGAAGTGCTTTTTTGAATTGGGTATTCGTATACTTAGGCAGAAATGTTATAGCCAATGACTCATCCTCTGAATAAGGCTCAAAAATTTTGTCTGCATGAAGAAGATATAAATCCACAATTTCTTTAGGTTTCAACCCATAAGCTAGACCATAAGCAATAATAGACCCCGTAGAAGTCCCTGCAAAACAATCCACTTTCTTCAAAAAACCGGTCTCTTCTTCTACCATGGCTAAGAGTTGAGCTGTATAAGCCCCTCGCACTCCTCCTCCATCAAAAGCAAGGATGCGAAAAGGTTTTGCCTTTTCAGCAAAACAGCAAACACCCACAATAAGAAAAGCAAACAAAAATTTCTTCATGTATTCCTCCATTTTAGTCTAAAAAGTATGCAAAAATTTCCTATAAAAAACAAAAGAATTCGCATTAAAATTTCGATACGTTCCGATGCAAAAAAACTACGAAAAAAACATAGATCTAGATATATTTTAAAAGTCATGAATTACGAAATAAGCTCTTTACCTTCTCCTAATGAAATTAAAACTCTTCTTCCTCTCGGAAAGGAAGAGAGTTTGTTTATTATGAAAGCCCGTAAGCAAGCTATCGCTTGTCTGAAAAGAAAAGATCCTAGATACGTTTTTTTTATCGGTCCATGTTCGATTCACGAGCCTAATTCCCTTATAGAATATTGTAAACTATGGAAACCCCTTTCCCTTTCTTTAGAAAAGGATTTCTTTCTTGTCTTACGATTTTTTACAGAAAAGTCTAGGACCCAAGGCGGATGGAAAGGATTTATTTCAGATCCCCTTCTAGACGGATCCAATAATCTGCATCAAGGCATTATAGAAACTAGAAAACTTCTGCTTACCTTAACTCAAAATGGGATCCCCTGTGCTTCTGAAATTGTAGATCCCCTCTTAACTCCCTATTTTGATGATCTTCTTACCTGGGGATTTATAGGGGCCAGAAGTGCTTCTTCCCAAGTACATAGACAACATGCTTCTAAATATGATTTTCCGATCGGATGGAAAAATTCTGTGGATGGTAATGTGGATGTGGCCATCCAAGGTGCTATTAACGCTTCACAAAAACATGTCTTTCCATCGATTAACCAAGATGGAAAAATCTCTTTATTCTCTTCTCATGGAAATCCTCACACTCATATTGTTCTACGGGGATCCACAACTCATGAGAATTACGATCTTCCTTCCATTCATAAAGTATTACAGAAGCTATATGGCTACTCCTTTTCAAGGCCTTTGTTGATTGATTGTTCTCATGGAAACGCTCAAAAGGATCTAAAGAAACAAAAAAAATGTTTTGAAGAGGTGTTAACCTACATGACTCAAATGCCTATTTTTGGAATGATGCTGGAGAGCTTTATTTACGAAGGGAATCAGTCTTTACATCAAAAACCCTTAACTTACGGAATCTCCGTTACCGATCCTTGCCTTTCCTTTGAGACTACTGCACATTTACTTTTGCTGGCTCAAAAATTACTCTCTTCCAAAGAAGTTTGCGGGCGATCTATGTCGACGAGTTTTGTCCAAAAATGATGCTTCCACTCCTCTACTATTTCTCCTTTTTCTGTCTTCACCTCTACCCGATAGGTTAGAATCTTTCTTTTCGGATCATTTTCGAGAGGAAAACGAAAGGTTTGAATTCCTCTTTTTTGATCTATGTTCCAACCAAATACTTTCTCTTCATCATTTCTCAAACGAACCACTAGGGTTATAAAAAGTTTTTTTTCAAAAAGACTAGAAGGAAAGTCCCAGCTTACGTAGATATTTTGTTCTTTAAAAGAATCGGTTTTTTTTGGATCGGGAGTATCTACATAGAAACTGGCTAAATATTTTTTATCAATATTCTCTTGCTGTACATACAGATGGCCTTTATAACAAGAAGTACAAAGGACAAAGAATAAAAGCACATTGCCTTTTTGCAACCATTTGCCTACCATGTTATGTAACCCCATTTGTAATTATGTCTAGTGTAGTTGGAGCCATCTTTTCAGAAAACCGAGAAAAAATTCTTCTCATCCAAAGAAGAGATGTTCCTGTATGGGTTCTCCCCGGAGGCGGGATTGAAGATGGAGAAACTCCAATAGAAGCTATTATTCGTGAATGCAAAGAAGAAACAGGGTTTGATGTCATCGTTTTGAAAAAGATTGGTGATTATTATCCTAAAAATCGGTTGGCTAAAAGAACTTATTTCTTTGAATGCTCTATTGTAAAAGGAAACATGTCCACAGGATCTGAGACCAGAAACATCCGTTTTTTTCCTATAAATGAGCTCCCCAAATGGCTTCCTCCACCCTATGAAGATTGGATAATCGATGCCTATCAAAACCCCTCAACACCCTTTAGCAAAACATTGACCCAGGTCAATTATCCAACCCTTATTAAACACCTCTTTCTTCATCCCATTTTAGTGTTTCGATTCCTACTAGCTAGAATGGGACT
>JBAXUO010000048.1:0-9291 GCA_037129625.1 Chlamydiota bacterium | reverse complement strand
CAACAAATCTCTTATGATGTTCAGGGCCTTCTTCTGTAAGAACTTTATAGACAGGAATTTTTTGGTATTTCTTTTGTAAAAGTTCTTGAAGCTCTGCCTTATAGTTATGAAAGGGACTTTGTAATAAAGATTCCACAATAGTTTGTAGAGAAAACTGAAAACTTTTCTTCACGGCCTCAAAGCCTCCATCCAAATATAAAGCGCCCATCACAGCCTCAAAAGCATCTGCAAAAATCGTTTCTTTACCTCTCCCTTCTCCATATCTTTCCCCTTTTCCTAAAAGGAGAAAAGAATCTAATTCCAGCTTTTGCAAAAATAAAGCACACGTTTTTGCATCCACTAAAAAAGAACGCAAATAAGAAAGCTTTCCTTCAGGAAGATCCGGATGTTTTTCGAAAAGATATTCAGCCACTAAAAGGCCTAAAACAGAATCGCCCAAAAACTCTAATCTTTCATTATGAGAAGGAAAATTCTGTTTATTTTCATTCACAAAAGACCTATGGATAAAAGCCTGAAACAAAAGTTCCTTATTTTTAAAAGTATATCCCAGTCTTTTTTCAATCAGGGAAAAATTTTCTTGAACATAGATGGAAGGATGCATACACACTCTCTACTCTTCTTGTTATTTTATGATGAATCGGGTATTTTTTCAGTGAGTTTTTATAAAGGAAAGTTATGGCGAAAGGAAATTGTGAGTTTCAAAAGCTCCAGAGTGGGTATTTATTTCCTGAAATTCAAAAACGAGCCTCTTTATTTCGTAAGGCTAATCTGGATATTCCCCTAATCGATCTGGGAATTGGGGATGCGACAAGACCCATTGCACCAACCATTCTCCAAGCAATGATACAAGCAACAGAAGAAATGGGAAAAGTGGAAACCTTCCGAGGATATGGCCCTTCTGAAGGATATCCCTTCTTACAAGAAGCGATATGCCAACATGATTATACAAAGCTTCCTATCTCATCCGATGAAATTTTTATTTCGGATGGGACTAAAAATGACATTGCCAATTTTCAAGAAATTTTCGCATCTTCTTGCAAAGTGGCTTTGCAAGATCCTACCTACCCAGTCTATATAGATTCATCTGTTATGGGCGGAAGAGCCGGATCCATTCTAGAAAATGGAAGCTATGAAAAAATTCTCTACCTACCCTGTACGAAAGAAAATCAGTTTTGCCCACCTCTACCGACGGAACATGCCGATATCATTTATCTTTGCTCACCCAATAACCCAACCGGAGAAGCTCTTTCCAAAACAGAACTAGAAAAATGGGTAGCATATGCCCTACGAGAAAAAGCTATTATCCTTTTCGATGGCGCCTATGAGGCTTTTATTACCGATAAAGATATTCCCCATTCCATTTATGAAATTCCCGGAGCCGACACAGTAGCCGTAGAATTCAGAAGCTTTTCAAAAACGGCAGGTTTTACAGGTCTTAGGGGCTCCTATGTTGTAGTGCCAAAAAAACTTTTTTTGGACGATGGATTATCTGTCCATGCAATGTGGAAGCGAAGAGTGCAAACGAAATACGGAGGGACTTCTTATCCGATCCAAAGAGGAATGGAAGCTATTTATTCTCCCCAAGGGCAGAAAGAAACAAAAGCAATTTTACATGACTATTTACAAAGTGCTTTTCGATTAAAAGAGAAACTGACCTCTCTTGGACTTGAAGTATTCGGAGGAACCAATGCTCCCTATATCTGGGTACAAGCTCCAAGCGAAAAAACCTCCTGGGAATTTTTTGATCATCTTTTGCATAAGTGTCATATTATTTCCATTCCCGGAAAAGGATTTGGTCCCAGTGGGGAAGGGTATGTTCGTTTCTCTGCGCTCGCAAAAAAAGATGTGATAGATAACGCTTTGATAGCTTTTCATTCTATGTAAAAAACAGGAAGATAGCCTCGCAGATATCTTCCTGTTAGAAAAAGTTTTTACAATTTCGCTGGATATGGTGTTGTTGTTGTTGTTACCGAAGCGGCTGGGAGTGACATAAGATTTACTTGCTTTGGCCCCTCTACGAAAGGCGCATTAGCCAATGGATCTACAATACCGTAAGCATCTAAAATCGTATGATATTGATCCCCTTTAAGGGATTTCGAAGATGTAGTTGGAAATCCTAGATCTCGAATCACCGGGTTCTCTTCCAAACCCTCTTTCCCAAGAACCGGCACAGGAAGCGTAATTTGGCAGCCTAACTGAGATGCAATACTCAACCAAAACCTTTGAATTTGCGCAGAAGAAAGGGTTCCTTGATATCCTCCTATCATTTTAACAACCTGCGACTTAATCTCATCGACTTTTATTTTAGGCCAGCCTTGAGTCTCGGCTTCTTTATCAATCGATAGTAAAATTCTCTGTAAATCAAACATTTGATCAGAGCCATCTTTCTTCCTTACCACAACTCCGGTTGGAGGAGCGGATACGGGAGGAACCCCGTTTGGATATAAAATAGCTAACGGATCAATTTTTGCAGAAGATCGTTGAGCTAAAGCATCTTGTGTAGTTTTAACAACTCTTTGAACATTTTGGCCTGTATTCGCCAATAGCTGAACCTCCCTTCTAAGAAGATTTGCCTCATCTTGATTTAAAGGTTTCTCAATAGAGAGTTTAGTCCCTCCCGTAGGTAAATAATCAACGGCTGTATTTAATAATGTATCACCAGCAACTTTAGTTATATAAGCGAGCCAGTCTTTTTGATTTTGTGGCACGCCACCTTGCATCGTATCCGCAGCGGACTCTGCAATATTGGAACAACAAGTCCAACAAAATTTCATACAACACATGCAATTATTTCCTGCAACAGGAACAGAAACCTCTAAATGAGGTATATTTATCAACCCCCCGGAAGCGGGTACGGTACCAGTGGAACTGGGTGCTATACTAGTTGTCATAAAAACTCCTGGTTTTAAACGAGGAGAAGATAATAGTTTTTTTTTTAAATAAAGCAAACGTTTTTTTTAAAAATCGCTAAAGAATCCTTTGTAAAATCCTATCTACTGTAAAACCAAATTCTTGCGCCAAAACAGAAGCGGGAGCCGAAAGACCAAAAATATCAACACCTATCGATATTCCATCCAATCCAATAAAACGGTGCCACCCAAAAGAGGAACCGGCCTCTAAACTTACCCGTTTTCTTACCTCATGGCCCAAAATATCTTTCTGATAAGAAAGGGCTTGCTTTTCAAAAATCTCAAAACAAGGGACTGAGACCACTCGAACATTTTCCCCTCGTTTTTCTAACTCTACAGCTACATCTAAAGCCAGTTTTACTTCAGATCCCGTAGCAAAAAGGATATAATCAATAATCCCATTTTTCTTTTCTTTGCTAAGAATATAAGCACCGAGCCCCATTCCTTTATCGTAAGAAAGTGCGGTACCTGTTAATAGCGGCAAAGCTTGACGAGACAAAACAATTGCCGTTGGTCCTTTATGTCGAAAAGCTGCCAGCCAAGCCATCTTAACCTCAAAACTATCTGCCGGACGAATAACTTGCATATTAGGTATCGATCGCAAAGAGGCCAGTTGCTCGACCGGTTGATGAGTAGGACCATCCTCTCCCAAAAAAATCGAATCATGTGTGAATTGATACACAACTTGTAAAGAAGATAGAGCACAGAGACGAATAGCATTTTTCATATAATCAGAAAAAGTTAAAAAGGTTCCGCAAAAGGGAAGAATTCTCCCTGTTAACGCTAACCCATTCACCATGGTTGCCATTCCAAATTCTCTAGGTCCAAATTTGATATTTCTCCCTTCAAAATGCCCCGGAGATATACTGGAAAACTTTTCCATAAAAGTCATGTCAGAACAAGAAAGATCCGCCGAGCCTCCATAAATGAAAGGTAAACTCTCCCCCAAATACTGCAAAATTTTATGTGAAGCTTCTCTTCCGGAAATTACAGACTTCATCTCCAAATTTTTAAGAATTTCTTCTATATCTTTTGGAAAAGTCTTCTTTTCCATCCGTTCCCATTCCAGATATTTTTTGGGATAGGTATTTTTCCAAACGTCAAATTTCTCCTTCCATTTTTTTTCCATAAGAGTTTGCTCTTTTACTCTTGCTGCAAAAAAATCACGAACCTGCGATGAAACGAAAAAAGCTTCCTCGGGTAGACCTAAAGCCAATTTTGTAGCTTTAAGCTCTGCTTCTCCTAAAGGAGATCCGTGGACTTTATGAGTTCCCGCTTTGTTTGGAGAGCCCTTTCCAATTGTTGTTCTTGCAATAATCAAAGTAGGTTTTTCCTGTTTTTTTCGAATCGATGAAAAAACAGCATCTAAAGCTTCTATATCATGTCCATCGACATCCCAGACATCCCATCCATAAGCAAGATATCTCTCTTTCGTATTCTCTGAACAACAATCAGACAAAGGACCATCTAAACAAACATTATTTGCATCGTATATGAGAATCAAATTATCAAGCCGTAAATGCCCTGCCAAAGATGATACTTCAGAAGAAACGCCCTCCATCATACATCCATCCCCAGCCAGACAAACCACTTTATTCTTAAAAAAGGAAAAATCATGTGAAGAAAATTTAGATGATAAAATTTGCAATCCCAATGCCAATCCAACAGCTTGCCCGACTCCTTGACCTAAAGGACCTGAAGTGATTTCTACACCCCCCACTACCCCATATTCGGGATGTCCGGGGGTACGTGAATGCAGTTGACGAAACTGGGTAATGTCTTCTAAAGAAAGAGGAAATCCGGCTAGATGTAGAAGAGAATAGAGAAACATCGATCCATGACCTGCCGAAAGGAGAAAATAATCTCTTTCACTCCAATGTGGATTTTTAGGATTATGTTGAAGAAAAACTCCGTAAAGATAAGCACCAATTTCTGCACATCCAAGGGGAAGTCCCGGGTGCCCAGAATTTGCTTTTTGCACAGCTTCGATTGAAAGTTGTTTGATGGTATTTGCAATGTTTTGTAAAATATTTTTCTGATTCTCTTCCATTCCATTATCTCCTGATTCAAAAGATAAGACTATAGGAAAAAAAAAATTTGCACAAAACTCTTTTCTTTTCAAAAGGAGATAGCTAAAGAGCTATCTCCTGTGCAAACTAATATCCAAAACCCGATTCGTTCCATCTTTTTAACATTTGATATTTCTCTTTTTGAGCGGCAGAAAGTTCTTCATGTAATTTTTTTGCTAGCTCAGGATTTTTTCGATTCAAAAAGTTGTACCTCACCTGTAAAGAAAGAAAATCATCCATTAGTTTGGTCGGTTCTTTTGAATCTAAGACAAATGGATTTTTTCCCTCTTGTTTTCTTCGAGGATCAAAACGATATAAAAACCAATACCCTGCATCCACAGCCATTTTTTCTTCTTCTAAAGTAGCTATTTTACTTCCATGTTCAATACAGTATGAATAGGCTAAACTAATCGAAGGGCCATCAAAACTCTCGGCTTCTTGATAAGCTTTTATCAACTGATTTTTATCGGCGCCTAAACAAACGCTTGCGACATAAACATTTCCATAAGTCATGGCCATAAGCCCGAGATCCTTCTTTAAAGTCCTTTTCCCGCCGGCAGCAAACTTTGCCACGGCTCCCAATGGAGTTGATTTAGAGGCTTGACCTCCTGTATTAGAATAGATCTCGGTGTCTAAAACAAGAATTTTGACCCCTTTTTGCACAGCCAAAACATGATCTAAACCTCCGAACCCAATATCATAAGCCCAACCATCTCCTCCGATTATCCACACAGAAGGTTTCACAAATAGATCTTTTCTTTTCCACAGTTCCTGAACCCACCCTTCTTTTTTCAAAGAAGAGAGACTCTCTTGAATCTTATCAGAAAGTTCCCGACTCTTTTCTCCGTCATTTTGAATTAATAGCCATTCTTTTAGAAGAGCTTGCAAGGTTCCATCCATCGGCGTTTCTAAAGATTTTTGAACCATATCTATAAGTTCTTTTCTGGCATATTCGTAGGAGAGATAAATTCCGAGGCCATGTTCCGCATTATCTTCAAACAAGGAATTGGACCAAGCCGGACCCCTTCCTTCTTTTGTATACGTCCAAGGAACACATGGAGGCGAGCCTCCCCAGATGGAAGAGCAACCGGTGGCATTAGAAACAATCATTCGCTCCCCAAAAAGTTGGGTAAGCAACTTTAGGTAAGGTGTTTCCCCGCAACCCGCACAAGCTCCGGAAAATTCTAATAAAGGCTTTTTAAATTGAGAGCCTTTCACAGTAAATTTACTCAGTTCGACTTGATGCAAAGGTACAGAAGAAACATAATCCCAGAGTTTTCCCGCTTTTTCCTGTTCTTGTTCAATAGGATGCAATTCCAAAGCTTTTTTTCCTTTCATCCCGGGACAATTTTGGACACAATTTCCACATCCGGTACAATCCCAAGGGGTCACTTCGATACTAAAAGCATAATCGGTCATCTCTTTTCCGAGTGCTTTGATAGCTACATATTCTTTCGGAGCCTTTTTTTGTTCTTGTTCATTTAAAAGGAACGGACGAATCGCTGCGTGAGGGCAAACAAAAGCACATTGATTACATTGGATACAATTTTCCGATACCCATCTTGGAATTTCCGTTGCTATAGATCTTTTTTCATAACCTGCCATTCCAAGAGGAAATACTCCCCCGGGTGTGAAAGCACTTACCGGCAAAGAATCCCCTTTCTGAGCAATCATGACATCGGCAATATTTTGCATAAAAGGAGGTCGATTTCCATTGGGTTTTGCTTCATCGGCAGCATCTTTCCAACTACTGGGATATTGAATTTGTTCTAAATGGGCGAGAGCCATATCTACGGCTTTGTGATTTTTTTCTACGACCTCATTTCCTTTTCTTCCATATTCTTTAACGATGGCTTCTTTTAGTAAAGCGATCGCTTTTTCCGTGGGTAATATACCGATGAGTTCAAAAAAGGCCGTTTGCATAATCATGTTAATTTTATTTCCAAGACCTACTTCTTTAGCTACTTTTTCTGCATGGATGTTATAAAAACGGAGTTTTTTCTGAGCGATTTGACGTTTTAAGCTTCCGGGTACATGTCTTTCCATATCTTCCAAACTCCAAGGAGAGTTCAAAACAAAAATTCCTCCTTCTTTGATGCCTTCCAAAACGTCATATTTTCTTACATAGGAAGGGTGATGGCAGGCGACATAATCGGGTGTATATACAAGATATGAGGCTAAAATAGGGTGATCTCCAAAACGAAGGTGAGAAATCGTTAACCCGCTAGTTTTTTTAGAGTCATAAGCAAAATATCCTTGTACGAATTTATCGGTATTATTTCCGATAATTTTAATTGCATCCTTATTCGCTCCGACGGTTCCATCTCCGCCGATCCCCCAAAATTTACATTCCACACCCTCAAAAGCAATAAGATTTCTTTTCTTTTTGGGTAGAGAAGTAAAAGTCACATCATCGGTAATTCCAACAGTAAAATGGTTTTTAGGTTCAGGAAGATCTAAATTATCCAAAACAGCAAAAACATCTTCGTTGTTAAAATCTTTAGAACCGAGGCCGCACCGTCCTCCAACAACAAGAGGATCTCTTTTTGATTCTCGAAGAGCTCCACATACATCCATATATAAAGGCTCACCTAAAGCCCCGCTCTCTTTCGTCTTCTCTATAACCGCTATTTTTTTTACGCTTGGAGGTATGGCTTGGATAAAATGTTTAAGGGAAAAAGGTCGGTACAAATGAACTTTCACAAGGCCGATTTTTTCTCCTTTTTTGACTAATGCATTAATCACAGATTCGACTACTTGAGCGGCAGATCCCATACAAATAATAATCCGATCGGCCTCTGGATGTCCGACATAATCGAAAAGATGATATTGTCTTCCGGTAAGAGCAAAGACTTTATCCATTTCTTCTTGGACGATGATAGGAACGGCTAAATAAAAAGAGTTGGATGCTTCGGTAATTTGAAAGTAGACATCGGGATTTTGAGCAGATCCTTTCAATACAGGACTCGAGGGATTAAGGGCTTTCATTCGATGTCTTTCGATATCTTTGGGATTGATAAGTGGGAGCATTTTTTCATAGGGGATCTCTTCTATTTTCTGAATTTCATGAGAGGTTCTAAAGCCATCAAAAAAATGTAGAAAGGGAAGGGATGCGCGAAGAGTAGAGAGGTGAGCCACCAATGCCAAATCCATGGCTTCTTGAACGGAGTTGGAGGCCAGAAAACAAAATCCGGTAGATCTAGCCGCCATAACATCTTGATGATCTCCAAAAATAGAAAGGGCTTGACCTGCCAAAGCTCTAGCGGCGACATGGAACACGCAAGGGAGGAGTTCTCCTGCTATTTTATACATATTCGGAATCATGAGAAGCAAGCCTTGAGACGCGGTATATGTTGAGCTAAAAGAGCCTCCTGACAGAGCTCCGTGGACAGTACCGGCAGCTCCGGCTTCAGACTGCATTTCGGTTACGCTGACTGGGTATCCAAAAAGATTTTTTTTATTTTCAGAAGCCCAAGCGTCGACATTTTCCCCCATAGCGGTTGATGGAGTGATGGGATACAGAGCGACGACTTCGGAAAAAGCATAAGCAACATGTGCAGCAGCGGTATTTCCATCCATAGTCTTATATTTAGCCATAAGAAAAACTCCTTTTGATTAAAGTAACCATACCAAAAACAGGTGTTTTTTTTATAGAAAGATAATGCTGCTGAGGAGATTTACAATTTTTTCTAGAAAAAAATGTAAAATTTCATAACATAAAATAAGCAAATATAACCTAGGTGAAAAAATGAAAAAAGCTGTATTGTTATCCATTTTTTGTTGTAGTTCTATTTTTTTATATGCGGATTCAAAAGATCAGGTTGTGAGAAAAGAGAACTATCCGATGCCCCCGATGGAAGCTATTCCAGCCACTGAAGAAATAAAAGAGGCTCAAGACACTGATGCTCCTTCTTTAGAAAAGCCTAAAGTAAAAGATCAACTGAAAAAAGAGGGTGAAGAACAAAAGCAAAAAGAGAAGGATAAAAAAGCTGAATAAAGATTTTAGTTTTTTACCTTTACTGATGCAAAGGCCTTAAAAAAATGAGACTACAGATGTAAATTTCAGAAAATTTAAGGCCTAATGTGAGGAATGATTAAAGGTATTAAGGTAAGTTTGCGCTTTTTATAAAAGCATTTGGGACCTAAATTTGGTACTCAAAAGCCTTGCTGTATATTTCTTATACAATTTCGCATAGTACTGTGCGTATTGACTTGTTAACGCACTGCCTATCAAACACTTAAAACGCCCTCTTAAAGCAACACTTTAATAGTAAACATTAAAATAATGTCTGTAATTTATAATTATTAATAAA
>JBAXUO010000047.1:0-9374 GCA_037129625.1 Chlamydiota bacterium | reverse complement strand
TAGATTCTTGAAAAGCTTCCAAAGTATTTTTGATCTCTGTCGGATGATGTCCATAATCATCAAAAAAAGATACACTACTAACCTCTCCAATATACTCCTGTCTTCTTTTGGTACCTTGAAAACGAGAAAAAGCTCTTCGAATTTTTTCTTCCGATATCCCCAGTCTAAGAGAAAGGCCAAAAACAGCTAAAGCATTGAGGACATTATGTCGACCAATCATCGGAAGAAATACTTCTTTATAGTCTTTTCCCTCAAAATGAACGGTAAAATACATTCCTCCTTTTTCAAATCGCACATCAGAAGCTCGAAGAGCTGCTGACGCTTGGAACCCATAACTAGTCCCCATCATAGAAAGCTTTTGCAATCGAAGATCCTCTTTACACCAAAAAAGATGATCTTTAGAAATCACTTTCTTAGCAAAAGTAGAAAATGCATTATCGAGATTCTCTTCCGTTTTCCAATGATCCATATGTTCTCTTTCGAGATTGGTAATAATGGCACCAAAAGGATTTCCTTTCAAAAAAGAGCCGTCACTCTCATCCGCTTCCGCCACAAAATAAGAGCCCAGACCTCTACGAGCATTTTTTCCATATAATCGAACAATGCCTCCTACCACAAAGGAAGGATCCATTTCCGACTCCACTAAAACGGTAGATAAAAGAGCGCTTGTCGTCGTCTTTCCATGAGTCCCGGTTACAAATAAAGGATGAAACCCCTCCATCAGCTCTTGTAAAAGATCGGATCTATGGAGAAGAGGCATCCGTAACGAAATAGCTTTTTGATACTCCGGATTATTTTCTTCTATAGCTGTGGAATAAATGACCTTACAAGACGGGTCCACCCATTTTTCATCATGAGAAGAAAAAACTTTTATTCCTTCTTGTTGCAAAGTCTCTACCATGCCTGTTGTAGAGAGATCACTACCCTGAACTGTATTTCCTTTTTCTTTCAAAATACGTGCAAGAGCGCTCATTCCGATTCCGCCGATCCCAATAAAATGGTACGATTCTTCTTTCATACATCCCTCCTTCCCACTTCGCATACGATTTCTTCTAAAGACTTTTTCTCTTTTTTTTCTTCTTCCAGCTTAAAATTCTGGATATTTTTCTGCATCACAAAGAGTTTTTCTCTATTTTTTAAAAGATCTTGCATAAGAGCTGTGATGGATCTTTCATTCTCTTTTTTCTGAAGAATCATATATCCCCCTTTAACCACCTCTGAGTAAAATCTTCCATTATCTTCTTGATGGCCATGAGCAAAGGGGTAAGGAATCAAAAGGGCCGGTTTTTCAAAAGTAATAAGCTCCCCCAAAGTAGATGCCCCCGCTCGGCATACTACAAAATCTGCAGCTATGAACAAGGGGAAAATTTGTTTTTCGAATGTTTGCACATGAGCTCTTATCTTTTTCTCCCTATAAAACCGAAGGGCTTTCTCTGTCATTCGATCGGATCCGGTCAGATGAATCACCTGAATTTTTTCTTTTCCATCAGAATTTTCTAAGGACCGCATAAAAGATTCATTAATAAAATCCGCCCCTTGAGAGCCTCCAAAAACCAAAAATGTAAAACAATCTTTTTCAAGTCCTAACAACTCTTTAGCTTCCCAAGCAAAAAGCTTTGGAACTGTTTTCCAAGGAAGAAAAGGGACTTGGCAAAAAGAAATATTTTTTTTCTCTAAAGAGAACTGCACAGCCACTCTCTTTGCACTTTTCGCAAAAAACCAATTCACTTTTCCCAAAGTATAATTAGGTTCAAAAAGAACTATAGGAATGCGCAAAATTCTCGCTCCCAGCAGAACCGGAAACGTATGATAACTCCCAAAACCGACAACAACATCAGGTTGGTACTTACGCAGCAAATAAAGGCTTTTATAAAGACCTTTAGTCCATGCTAAAAATGTTTTCCAGATTTTTTTTTTAATCGAAGAACTGGGAATATCTTGAAAAGGAAAGGTGTTTTTATCAAAAAGAGCGTTTGTACTTAAATCAGCAGCGGCAAAGAGAATCTTTTCCTTTTTTTCCTGTAACCGAGAAGCGAGCATTTGAGCCGGGATAAGATGACCTCCTGTCCCTGAGGCAGAGATCAATATTTTTAACTTTTTCATATAACCATTTTTTTTTCTTTAGCAGAAACAGCTGCAATACTCATTAAAAGAGAAATCGCAATAATATTCACAATCAAAGAAGTCCCCCCTTGAGAAAAGAAGGGAAGGGTAGTTCCTTTACTTGGAAGAAGTCCGGAGACTATCCCCAAATTTAAAAAGGCTTGAAAGGATATAAGAAAAGTCATAATTGCCCCCAAATAAAAGCCTTCCCTATCCATCGCTGATAGGGAAATAGAAAAGCCAAAGTAGGCAATAGCCATATAAAGTCCTATAAGAAAGGCAATGCCGATAAACCCCATTTCTTCAGCATAAATAGCGGCAATATAATCATTTCTCGCCTCGGGTAAGTAATCGAGCTTTTGTAAGGACTGTCCAAATCCCTTCCCTACAAGCCCCCCGGAACCGGCCGCAATCCTAGCTTGAAAGGGTTGATGTCCTTTTCCTTTAATGTCCAGTTCCGGATGTAAGTAAACCCGAATTCTATCAGGAACATGTGGCATATTATAGGCAATGACAGAACCTAAAGCGATCACAAGAACGACTGGAAGTCCCCAAAAAGAAAAACGTACTTTCACTAATATAAACAAAGCTATAAAAACGACTAAAATAATTACTGTAGTTCCATTGTCAGGCTCAAATAGGATAAGAGCTAGAGGAACTAAAAAAATGCCCAATCTTTTTACGAATAAAAAAAAAGTATCCGGAATCCCTTTTTCTAAAAATAAAAATAAAGCGTAAATAGGAAGAATATACTTAGCAAATTCTGAGGGTTGTAAGGTATAACCAAAAAAACCAATCCAGCGCCGAGCTCCGTTGATTGTATGACCGATACCGGGAATAAAGACTAGAATCAAAAAAACGATGGTCAGAAAAAAAAGAAATGGAGTGATCCGGAGAAAATTTCTATATCCAAAAAAATAACAACAAACACCTATAAAAGCCCCGATGAATGCATAAATGATTTGTTTTATAAGAGCAAAATGGGTGCTAATCGTCAAAGAGCGATCTAAAACTTCTGCTGATGTTGTATTGAACACCATCAGCAGACCCATCGAAAAAATGATTGCGATGCAAAACAAAAGAAAAAAAGCCTTTTTCATCAAAAAAACCTTTAACGAACACGCAATTGTTCGCCAGCTCGTAGATGTCTAGCTTTTTCCTTTGATAAATGATTCAGGCGCAACAATGCATCTACCTTCATATTATGTTTCATTGCAATCGTCCAAGGATTATCTCCACATTTAACAACATAGAATTGAGAAGCAGCGGGAGAAGTTGTTTCTTTTTGCGCTACTACAGCCCCTTTTTTCTTAGTTGGGAGGAGGAGTCTTTGACCCACTCGCAAAAAATGAGTTTGCAAATGATTAATTTGTTTAATTTGATGGATAGAAGTTTTATGTGCTTTGGCTATTTTCTCTAAAGAGTCTCCCCTTTTGACTTTCACTTCGATATAATTTTCTTTGTCTTCTTTCGTAGTGGACTTCGCTACATCTATAGAAGTTTCTGCTTGGGCTGCTCCTTTTTCTTCCACAACCGTTTCTGCAACATTAGGAAGAGGGTGAACTAAAGCAGTTTCACCGGCAGTTTCAGCAGAAGCTGGAATGGGAATACCCGATTCAGGCGTAGGTGTTTTTTCATTAACAGCTACGGCCACAGGTTGATCTGCAGTCCCGCTTGTCGTCACCTCTGAAGAAGTAGGGGCAACATAGGGTTCTGCAAAATATTGTTTTGCATCTTGAGCAAGATTTTTTGGTACATCTTGTGATTCTGCTTTAACAGTAGAAGCATCTTCTCGGAAGAAGACAGCACTCACGAATAAAACGAGTAACAATCCGGCATTGACTAATACCGAAATAAGGATAATCTTTTTACGATTCATAGCCTTTTTTCCCCTTTTTGCATCTGGCTTATAATACGCTTAAATTCATTTCCACGGTGCTCATAATTTTGAAACATATCAAAGCTAGAACAACCCGGCGACAAAAGAATAGCATCTTTTTTCTCGGCTTTTGCTAAAGCAGCGTAGACGGCTATTTCTAAAGAAGAACAAACCTCCATAGAAAAGCCTTCTAATTCTTGGGCAATTTTTTCAGCGCAAGCTCCGATTAAGACAACATGTTTAACTTTATCTGCAAAAGCTTTTTTCCAAGGATAGTAGGAAAGACCTTTATCAGCCCCTCCGGCGATTAAAATCACATTATTTTCTTCTAAAGCATTTACAGCATGGATCACAGCATCGGCATTTGTAGCCTTGCTATCGTTGTAGAAAGCTACCTCATCAATTTCAGCTACAAATTCGATTCGATGTGGAGGTTTTCGAAAAGTTTTGTATGCTGATAAAAAAGATTCTTCACTGATTTTCAAGAAGGACGTTAAAGCAAAAGAAGCCAAGATATTTTGTTGCAGTGTTTTTCCTTGAAAATTTTGAAATAATTCAACGACTTTTCCTTCTTGAGGTATCATATCGAAAATATGAACCGAATCATTTTGTAAAAAAGCCGAAAACTCTCCCAAAGCATCATGAGAAATGAATAAAGGGGCATTTGGCTTTAGAAGTTTTTGGAGGCTGCATTTAGATCTTGCATAATCTTCTAAAGAGCCATGCCAATCTAAATGATTGGGAATAATATTTAAGATAATAGCCGCATCGAGAGAAACTTTTTTCATAAACTTGAGTTGAAAAGAAGAGATTTCCAAGACGAGGATTTCTTCAGGATCGGCTTTTAAACAATAAGCAGAGAGGCTATCTCCTATATTTCCTAAAGTGCGGGCTTTTATTTTATTTTGTTTAAGAACATGTGTAGTTAAAAGAGCGGTAGTCGTTTTTCCATTGGAACCGGTGATACCAATCATAGGGTTGGAAAGATGTTGAAGAGCCAATTCCATTTCTCCAATCACTTCAATCTTTTTTTCTAACGCTTCTTGGATGATAGGATGAGTAAAGGGAACTCCCGGAGAAAGAATGACTTGTTCACAATCTGCGAGACCGTTTTCGGGAAGGGTGGGATAAAAAACGAGACCTTTGTCTATGAGTTCTTGTATCGAGTTATTTTTCAATAAAGAGGGATATTTTGGATCGATAGCAATAGGTTTTTTTCCATTTTGTAAGAGTAAGGCAGCAGCGGCTATACCACTTATTCCCATACCAAGAATCACACAATTTTTTTTCATTTTTTTCCTACTGAAACTTTAATGAAGCGATGCCTATCAAGGCTAATAAAAGGCTAATAATCCAAAATCGGACAACAATTTTTGTTTCAGCCCAACCTTTATATTCAAAATGATGATGTAAGGGAGCGCATAGAAAGATTCTTTTTTTATTTCGAAATCGGTAACTGACAACTTGTAATATAACTGACAATGCTTCTGCCACAAATACACCTCCCACTAATGCTAAAAATACTTCTCTTTTTAGCAATACCGCGGAAACTCCCAAAATTCCACCTAAGGCAAGTGAACCTGTATCTCCCATAAAAACTTGAGCTGGATATCCATTATACCACAAAAATCCCAAACTCGCTCCTGCTAGGGCACATAGGTAAACACCGACCTCACCACTTCCTTCAATATACAAAATGTTGAGGTAACGTGCAAGATCTATGTGGTTGGAAACAAAAGCAAAAAAAGCCAGGGCTAAAGAGGCCATCATCAAAGAGCCTGCGGCAAGGCCGTCGAGGCCATCTGTCAAGTTAACTGCGTTGGAAGATCCGATAACGACAAAAAGGATCCAAATAAAAGCGAGAATGACAAGCCAACCTTTCCATAAAAACAAAGGACCCTTCACAAATGGAACATAAATACGAGATATATATTCTTTTGTTGTTAGAGTTTTTACTTCAATGGTAGTTTTTTTTGCTTTGGGGAGTTGTTTTACTATTTGTTCTTTGGCTGTAGGAGGGGGGATTTTTTTTCCGACAAAAGAGGAAACAGCCGGTACAAGAAGGTAGGTAGCGAAAAGAGAAGCGAACAGAAGTTGGAGTAGGAATTTTTTTCGAGATTTGAGGCCCTTACTATTTTTATATTTCAGTTTTAAGTAATCGTCGATAGCGCCGATGGTACCGAGTGCGATAGTCGTTACGCATAGGATCCAAGTAAATATATGAGCCCAATCCATCCACAAGAAAAGAGAGAGGAGCATGGCAAGTAAGATAAGAATCCCTCCCATGGTAGGAGTATCTTTTTTCTTTTCATGCAACTGAGCTAATACAGGACATTCTTCCGCAGATCGAATGCACTGTCCAATTTTGAGTTGATAGAGTTTTCTAATAAACCAGGGTCCTAGGAAGATCGTAAAGAGCAAAGAGGTCAGTGCGGCCAAGAGCATGCGTGTAGAAGAATAGCTAAAAACAGTCGGTATTTTATATTCAAAAATGTTTTGCAAATAGCCGACAAGCCATAAAAGCATATATTAAGCCTACTTTTTTGGGGAAGCACCTAGCCTTATCATAATTTTTTCATTTTTAAAACCCCTAATAAAATTAGATGATCCAGTGAAAAACTTCTTCCAAGCCGACACTTCTAGATCCTTTGATTAAGACGACATCTCCGGGACGGATGAGTTCATTTAAGCGTTGAGCCAATGTTTCTTTTTCGAAGAAAATTTCTGCGGGTTTTTGTGCTTCTTTAAAAGTTTTGAACATGACTTCACAATCTTTTCCAAGAGCGAGTAAGTAATCGACGGTTTCGAGAGCACATTTTCCGACCTCTTCATGGCAAGCTTGAGAGAATGAACCGAGTTCTTTCATTTCGCCGAGGACGGCGATTTTTTTTCCTCCGGCTGCGGGAAAAGGAAGATTTTTCAGTGCCATCATCATTGATTCCGGGTTTGCATTATAGGCATCGTTGATGAAGAGGGTTTCTTTTTTACAAATCTTTTCAAAACGCATAGAGGGAAGTTTTAAAAAAGGGATACGCTGAGAAATTTCATCCCAAGACATTTTACAAGATCTTGCGATAGCGGCGGCGGCGAGAAAATCTTCTAGAAGATGTTTTTCTACAAATGGGGCGGGTATTTCTGCCACACGAAGTCCTTTTTCGTCGATATAGGCGATTTGGTTAGAGACGAACAAGAAAAAATCGGCTTCCGGGTGATCTAAGGAAAAAGTAAGGTTCGGTTTTTTTTCTAAAGCAAATTCGTGGAGTTGATAATTGGCTAGAGCGATTTTTGTTTTTTCTTGTAAGAAGACTTCTCCTTTGGCTTGTGCGATGCCCAAGAGTCCATCTTCGAAATTCATGGCATGAGCGAGGGCTATTTTTGTAATGAGGGCGATATCCGGGGGGGCGATGGTGGTGAGGGTTTCGATTTCTCCTTTGGAGGACATTCCCATTTCGAGCACCAAGTATTCCTCATCGCCTCTGGTATTTAGGATATTGAGAGGGAGGGTAATTTTTGTATTAAAGCTTTCGGGGCTTTTGAAGATACGATATTTTCCTTCCAAGAAAGTGGCGGTAAATTCTTTTGTTGTTGTTTTTCCAACGGAGCCGGTGATGGCGATGACTTGGGGTTTTCTTTCTTGGAGGACATTTTTTGCAAGTTCTTGCAAAGAGAGGAGGACATTTTCCGATCTAAAGAGGAACATGCCGAAGTGGTTACCTTGGTAATTTTTATCTACTACGGCGGCGATGGCTCCATTTTGGGCGGCGGCTTCCAAGAAGTCGTGTCCGTCTACGGTAGCGCCTTTCAAAGCGAAGAAGAGGCAATTGGGTTGGACATCTTTGCTAGACTGTTTAAAATTAGTGATTTCGAGTTCTTTTTCTTCGGAACAAAGGGGTATAGTAATGATTTTAGGCATAAGAGACTCCTGCTGTGTGAAGTAAGAATTACGTTACATAGAAGAATGATTTTAGGGAAGTAAGAATTTTGGTACATGCGAAAAAAATATTAAATAACATTAGAATAAACATTTTATTTCAAAATAAATCAAATAATGTAATAATAAAAATAAAAAAGGCTTAAGTTATGTCATTACAAAATGCAGACAAGAACATTCAAGAACTAGCAAAATCATTAAAACTAGAGATTCCATCGATATTAGAGACTAAAATGTGTGCATTGCAAAGTGAAGATGGGATGGTTCTTCATTTTTTCTATGAAGAAAACGGGGATTTTTTATATTTATATGCTCCATTACTTACTGTGCTTCCGAAGGAGGATAGCCAAAAAGCGAAGTTATATGAGGAGCTTTTGCAAGCGCAGTTATTATTTTCCGGGGTATCGGATGGGAAGATTGGGATAGACAAGAAGCAGGGGATACTTTTTTTCTATGAGCCTTTGACTATGAAGGAGGAGGGAGAGAAGGTATTGGCGGAGAAATTTCCGACATTTTTCCGTATGAGCATGGCATGGAAAGAGCTTGTAGACAAGACGTTAGGAACGCAACCTCCGAAAAAAACACAAGAGCCTGTTCGACCTATTAATCCGATTAAGTTATAAGATTTTGATAGCTATTCTTTCACGCAAATGTAAGTATTTGACGATTGAACACTTACGTTTATAATTTCGTTTAAATTTAAAAGTTAAAGAATTACTTTTACTAATCAAATTAGATTTGCATTTTTAATTTCTTTTTGATATAATTATTATATTAAGAGGATAAAGTTCTATGACAACACCACTACAATTCACCGCCACCCCCCTATTAACAGAACAACCTAAATTATTTTCTAAACATGACTTCGAATTCGCAGGAAAAAAACATACTATCATTTTTATTCCTGCAGGCTCCCAAAACTACGGCCTTCTATCCAAACCTCTCTGGGAAAAAATGGAAGAAATCTACAAAGCCGCACTTACAGAAGCTGCAACAACATCCAAAACAACTCCCGAAAAAATGGCCGAGCAAGTACAAAGCGTTTCCTTTGATTGTTCAAAATCCGATAATTCGATCACCTACACTTACCTAGATCCTGCCAAAGCTTCCCAGTTTCCTCGAAGCCTAAAAATAACTGAGATCACTCAACTCTTTCAAGACATACGAAAAATAATTCAAGCCAAAGATAAACTGATCCGATATCTACCCACTTATGATCTTTCTAGAGATTCGGGTACGACCCCTGATGATAAAATCGTCCCCCCATCTGCTTCCACCGCTCCCTCTCCACGTTCTTCCCAACCGGCTCCAACACCACCTCTGCCACGAAAACACTTAACGTCCTACAATGTTACGCGCGTGAGTTCACTAACCACTAAACAATCCATCCCCGGCTCTCCAATAGGACTCGGAAACCTTGGAAATAATTGTTGGGCCAACTCCCTATTCCAAATGATTTGC
>JBAXUO010000046.1:0-9422 GCA_037129625.1 Chlamydiota bacterium | reverse complement strand
TAGGGAGGACACAAGAATGGCAAAAGAAGCATTTCAAAGAAAGAAACCTCATGTCAACATCGGAACGATTGGACATGTTGACCATGGTAAGACAACTTTAACTGCAGCGATCACGAAAGTACTTGCTGAATCTGGCCAAAGTGGAACTAAATTTCGTGATTACGCATCTATTGATAATACTCCGGAAGAAAAAGCTCGTGGTATTACGATTAACTCAACACACGTTGAGAATGAGTCAGCGACAAGACACTATGCACACGTTGACTGCCCAGGTCACGCTGATTATGTAAAGAACATGATTACCGGTGCGGCTCAGATGGACGGAGCTATTCTTGTTGTGGCAGCGACAGATGGACCAATGCCTCAAACAAAAGAACATATTCTTTTAGCAAGACAGGTAGGAGTTCCATCCATTGTTGTATTCCTAAACAAAATGGATCAGATTGGCAAGGGTGATGAAGAGCTTGTTGAGCTGGTAGAAATGGAATTGACAGAGCTCTTGGAATCTAAAGGGTATAAAAATGTTCCTATTATCCGTGGTTCAGCTCTTAAGGCTTTGGAAGGCGATAAGGAATGGATTAAGTGCATTCTTGAATTAGTCAAAGCCGTAGATGAAAAGATTCCTGAGCCTGCTCGAGAAATTGACAAGCCTTTCTTGATGCCGATTGAAGACGTTTTCTCTATTTCTGGTAGAGGAACTGTCGTTACCGGTCGTGTGGAAAAAGGTATTGTTCGAATTAACGACAAATTGGAATTAGTTGGGATTAAAGATACACGCGATACAGTAGCTACTGGTCTTGAAATGTTCAACAAAATTCTTGATGAAGCGAGAGCCGGAGAGAACGTTGGAATTCTTCTTCGAGGTATTGAGAAGAAAGATGTAGAAAGAGGTATGGTTTTATCTGCTCCTGGAACATGCAAGCCCCATAAGAAATTTAAGGGTGCTATTTATGTTCTAACGAAAGAAGAGGGCGGACGTCATAAGCCATTCTTTACAGGATATCGTCCTCAGTTCTTTTTTAGAACAACAGACGTAACAGGAACTGTTTCATTGCCACAAGGTGTAGAGATGGTTATGCCAGGTGATAACGTGGAAGTCTCTGGTGAGCTTATTTATCCAGTTGCAATGGAAAAAGGAATGCGTTTTGCCATTCGTGAGGGTGGAAGAACGATCGGAGCAGGAACAGTTTCCGAGATTATTGAGTAATTAAAAACTCAGGGTGTGTAGCTCAGCTGGTAGAGCGGCGATCTCCAAAGTCGTTGGTCGGGGGTTCGATCCCCTCCGCACTCGTTTAGGTTGAAGAGGAAAGGATATGACAATCACGCCGGGTAAAGAGAAGAAGTTATCTTATTTTCGACAAGCTCAGCAAGAGTTTAAGAAGGTAAGCTGGACGACGAAAGAGGAGTTGATAGCTTATACGAAAATAGTTGTCAGCGCCACTTTGCTCCTTAGTTTTAGTATTTATATCGTCGATTTATTGGTTCGGGGATCATTGAGTACACTAGGGTGGATTGCACGAATGATAACAGGGTAAGGGGATATGCAGAAGTGGTTTGTAGTGCAAGTGATGTCGGGACTTGAGAGAAGAGTAAAAAAAACGATTGATGAGAATCGAGAAGCTAAGGGAATGGCGACATTTATTGGGGAAGTTTTAGTACCTACAGAGAATGTATCCGAAGTAAAAAAAGGGGAGCAGAAGATTTCTGAAAAGAAGCTCTGGCCTGGATACTTATTTGTGAAGATGGAGCTAACCGATGAATCTTGGGGATTTATCAATGAAACGAATGGTGTGATTGGTTTTTTAGGGGGAGGAAAACCCCAGCCGCTTCCGGAATCTGAAGTGCAAGAGATTTTACAGGAGTTAGAGAGTCGAAAGAAGGCTGTAGTTCAGAAGCACAAAGTGGAAGTGGGAGATACTGTAAAGATTATCGATGGAGTTTTTATAAACTTTTTGGGTAAGGTTATTGAAGTATTTCATGAAAAAGGAAGATTGAGTGTACTCGTCTTGATTTTTGGACGTGAGACTAGAGTAGATGATTTAGAGTTTTGGCAGGTGGAGCAATCTTCACCAGAGAGCGGAGAGAGTTAATACAAAGGTATAAATATGGCAAAAGCGGGAAAAAAAATTGTTAAGGTAATTAAATTACAGATACTGGCGGGAAAGGCGAATCCAGCGCCTCCAATCGGACCAGCGCTTGGTGCTGCAGGTATTAACATTATGGCCTTTTGTAAGGAATTTAATGCGAAGACCCAAGGAATGGGTGGGGATGTTTTACCGGTTATTATTGAAGTGTATCAAGATAAAACATTTTCATTTATCACATTGCAGCCACCAGTTTCAAGATTAATCTTGAAAGAACTGGGAATTGAATCGGGATCGAAGGTTCCTAACCGAGACAAGGTTGGGAAATTAACCAGAACCCAAGTAAGAAAAATTGTGCAACAGAAGATGCCAGACATGAAAGTAGGTTCATTAGAAGCTGCAGACCGTTTGGTTCAAGGAACCGCTCGTTCTATGGGCGTAGATATTGTGGAAGGCTAAACTATGACACGAAAAACAAAAAGAGCGCAGGAAATTGAAAAGATTGTAGGAAATGTTGAGACATTTACGATTGAAAAGGCTTTAGATATTTTATTAAAGTGTCCAAAGTTAAAATTTGATCAATCTGTTGAACTTTCTATAAAATTAGGTGTAGATCCTAAGAAAGCAGACCAGCAAGTTCGTGGAACTGTTTCGCTTCCCCATGGAACCGGTAAAAAAATGGTAATTTTAGTTTTTGCGAAGGGTGATAAAGTGAAAGAAGCTTTAGATGCCGGAGCTGACTATGCAGGCCATGATGACCTTTTAGAGAAAGTCAAAGAAGGTTGGACCGAGTTTACATCCGTGATTTCTACTCCTGACATGATGAGAGAAGTAGGAAAACTAGGAAAAGTGTTAGGTCCTCGAGGGTTGATGCCAACACCAAAAGCCGGCACTGTCACGAATGATATTGCGAAGGCAATTAAAGAGCTTAAGGCTGGAAAAGTTGAGTTTAAAGTGGATAAAAATGGAGTCGTGAATAGTGTGGTTGGAAAGCTGTCTTTTCAAATGGATAAGCTCTCTGAGAACGTGAAAATGTTAATCCAAGCCATTCAACGTGCTAAGCCTCCGGCTTCCAAAGGAATATATCTTCAATCTTGTTATCTATCCAGTACGATGGGACCGGGATTGAAAATTGAAGTACAGTCGGAATAGGAAGGTGTAATATGAGACCGGAGAAGAAATTATTAGTAGAGTCAATTAAAGGTAAGATTGAGCAATCCAAAGCAGTGATGCTACTGCAATATAGCAAATTTTCTCCGAGTATGTCTTGGAAATTTGCGGCTCAATTGAAAAAACCGCAGGGTCGTTTTGAAGTGATGAAGAAAAGAATCTTTTTCAAAGCGGCTGAAGAATGTGGTTTGAAACTAGATAATATAGGGGATCTTACTGGACATATGGGAGTTCTATTTGTCTATGGAGATGCTTTGGATGCAACAAAGGTTGTGTTTAAGTTTAGTAAGGACAATGAATCGATAGTGAAGGTATTAGGAGGTCGTTTCGAAGGGCAGATATATTCAGCTATCGATTTAGAAGCCCTTTCTAATTTACCTTCTCTCATTGAATTACGAGCACAGTTCTTGGGTCTTTTAGAAGCTCCTATGGTGCAAGTATTGACTGTGATGGACACTCTGCTTACGAGTGTTATCTATTGTCTGGAAAACAAGAGTAAAAGTTAGAAAAAAAAATGAGGTTGTACTGTGTCGAACGTAAATTTTGAAGAGATTATTGAAAAATTAAGTTCCTTATCTGTATTAGATATGGCGAAATTAAAAACGGCTTTAGAAGAAAAATGGGGTGTTAAAGCCTCTGCAGGCGCATCTATGATGATGGCTGCACCGGCAGCTGCTCCAGCTGAAGCAGCTTCTGAATCTACCGAATTTAAATTGACGTTAGAAAGTGTTCCTGATGCGAAAAAAATTAACGTCATCAAAGTAATTCGAGAGATTCTTGGATTCGGACTCAAAGAAGCAAAAGATTTTGTGGAAGGCGCTCCTAAAGTAGTCAAAGAAGCTGCTGGTAAAGCAGAAGCTACTGAGATGAAAAAGAAATTGGAAGATGCCGGAGCTGTTGTTTCTTTAAAAGGTCTGTAAACAGATCTAAATTGTTTGTGCCCATGAGCGAAAAAGAATAGATGTTTTCTTTTTCGTTCATGAGCTTATTGCTTTTTAGCGAACAAGCGTATATATTTTCAAAAGCCTTAGGAGTTGACGATGCTGAAAAAGCCCCCAGTTAGGTTGAGTTTTCGTGAGAGAGAAGAGATTATTGATCTTCCTAATCTTATTGAAATTCAGATAAAATCCTATCTTCAGTTCTTGCAAGAAAGTGTTTTGCCTCATGAAAGGGAAACTTTAGGATTACAAGAAGTTTTTCAAGAAATCTTTCCCATTAAGTCTTACGATGAGAAAACCATCTTGGAATTTGTTTCCTATTGTTTAGGAGTACCTAAATATACTCCTGAAGAATGCATGAGAAGAGGCATTTCTTATAATGTAACTTTAAAAGTGAAATTCCGCTTGACTGACGAGACGGGGATTAAAGAAGAAGAAGTCTACATGGGTACGATCCCTGTGATGACTGAAAAAGGAACTTTTATCATAAATGGTGCTGAAAGGGTCATAGTTTCTCAGCTCCATCGGTCTCCTGGTATTGCTTTTGAAAGTGAAAAACATCCAAAAGGGGCAACGCTGTATTCTTTCCGTATTATTCCTTATCGAGGGACATGGCTGGAAGCTTCTTTTGATTCTAATGATTTAATTCACATTTATATCGATCGAAAAAAACGACGAAGAAAGGTATTAGCTACCTCATTTATGAGAACTCTTGGCTATTCAACCAATGCGGATATTATTGATGAATTTTTCTCGACTAGAAAAGTAAAAATCAAATCGGAAAAGGATTTTGTAAAACTAGTTGGAATGATTTTAGCTGAAGATGTCGGGGATGAAAAGTCAGAGCTTGTCTTTGGAAAAGCAGGGGAAAAACTGACTACTTCCATGCTTAAAAGAATGTTGGATGAAAAGATTCCAGAAATACGGGTGGCTGAAGACGCCGATGAGAATCATCCGATTATTAAAATGCTTGTGAAAGATCCTACAGATTCTTATGAATCAGCTTTGAAAGATTTTTATCGAAAAATTCGACCAGGTGAACCGGCGACGCTTTCGAACGCTAGATCTGCGATTATGAGAATGTTCTTTGATCCAAAACGGTACAATTTAGGTAGAGTCGGACGTTATAAATTAAATTGTAAATTGGGTATCAACATTTCAGACGAAGAGCTGAAAGTGGTAACTTTAAAGAAAGAAGATATTGTTGAAGCTGTAAAATATTTGATTCGTTTGAAGCTCGGTGACGAAAAAACAAACGTGGATGATATTGATCATTTGGGAAATAGACGGGTTCGAACGGTTGGAGAGCTTATCCAAAATCAATGTCGAATTGGTTTATCTAGAATGGAAAAAATCATTAAAGAGCGTATGAATCTTTTTGATTTTTCAGCTGATACCATGACACCCGGTAAAATTGTTTCTGCTAAAGGTCTTGCCGGTGTATTGAAAGATTTTTTTGGTAGGTCCCAGTTATCTCAGTTTATGGATCAAACCAATCCTCTATCTGAACTCACTCATAAAAGACGTCTTTCTTGCTTAGGCCCCGGTGGTTTAAACCGAGAAAGAGCTGGATTTGAGGTTCGTGACGTCCATTCTTCACACTATGGAAGAATTTGTCCGATTGAAACTCCTGAAGGTCCAAACATTGGTCTTATTACCTCTTTATCCTCTTTTGGAAAAATAAATGAATTTGGATTTATAGAAACTCCTTATCGTATTGTTCGTGATGGAGTGGTTACTGATGAAATTGAATATATGACTGCGGATCGTGAAGAAGGCTGTGTAATTGCGCAGGCTTCCGCTCCTTTGGATGAATTTAATATGTTCAGCACTCCGCTTTGTTGGGCTAGATTTCGTGGGGAATCCTTTGAAATTGAGACTCCAAAAGTGACTCATATGGATGTCTCTTCGAAACAGCTGGTTTCGATTGTGGCCGGTTTGATTCCATTTTTAGAGCATGATGATGCGAACCGGGCTTTGATGGGTTCCAACATGCAAAGGCAAGCGGTTCCACTTCTTTGCCCTGAGGCTCCAATTGTAGGAACAGGATTAGAACATCGAAGTGCTAGAGACTCCGGAGCTGTAATTGTTGCAGAAGAGGATGGGACTGTAGAATATGTGGATGGATTTCGTTTTGTCATTGCATGCAAAGACAATCCACTCAAGAAGAAAACATATTTATTACAAAAGTTTTTACGATCTAACTCTGGAACTTGTATCAATCAAATCCCTTTATGTGTGGTTGGCGATAAGATCAAAGCCGGAGATACTATTGCAGATGGTTCTGCTATAGAAAAAGGTGAATTAGCTTTAGGTAAGAATATTTTAGTCGCCTTCATGCCTTGGTGTGGATATAACTACGAAGACGCTATTATAATTTCCGAGTCTTTGCTTAGAAAAGATTCTTATACTTCTATTTATTTAGAGGAATTTGAATTAACAGCACGGGATACCAAGTTAGGAAAAGAGGAAATCACTCGTGATATTCCGAATGTTTCTGAAGAAGCCTTAGCGAATCTTGGCGAGGATGGTATCATCCAAGTGGGTTCTGAAGTTAAACCCGGAGATATATTAGTTGGGAAGATCACGCCTAAGTCTGAAACGGAGCTTTCTCCGGAAGAAAGACTACTTCGTGCGATTTTTGGTGAAAAAGCTGCCGATGTAAAAGATGCTTCTTTGATAGCTCCACCCGGAACGGAAGGGGTGGTTATGGATGTCAAGGTCTTTTCTCGAAGAGATCGTCTTTCAAAAACGGATGAGGAGCTCGTAGAAGAGGCTTCTAGGATGAAAGATATTCAGCAAGAATATAAGACAAAGCAAGCTGAGCTTGAAATAGAGTCCCATGAAAAGCTCGGAGCTCTTCTTTTGGGTGAAGAGATAAGCCATCCTGTGATGCATCGTAAATCAGGTGATGTGATTATTGATAAAGCGATACCGATTACGCAAGATTTATTAGAAGATCTCGAAAGTGTACCTATGGATGATTTACTTTTAGGTCAAGACGAGATTTTTGTAGAGCTTAGAAAAATATTGCAAGAATATGACTTAGCGGTAAAGAAGCTGGAAGATCAATACAAATCTCAAGTGGAATACTTACGAAAAGGGGATGTAGAGTTAGAGCAGGGTGTTATCCGCCAGGTAAAAGTATATATTGCAACTAAGCGTAAATTGCAAGTTGGCGATAAAATGGCAGGACGACACGGAAACAAAGGGGTTGTAGCCAAGATTGTTCCGGAAGCTGACGTTCCTTATATGGAAGATGGGACGACTGTTGAGATGATTTTAAATCCTCTTGGAGTTCCTTCTCGTATGAATATGGGTCAATTATTGGAAACCCATTTAGGAATTGCGGCAAAGAAGGCAGGGATCTATGTTAAATCTCCTGTTTTCGAAGGTTTTCCTGAATCTCGTATTTGGGAGATGATGAAAGAACAAGGCATGTCTCCAACTGGGAAAATGATCTTATATGATGGAAGAACAGGTGAGAGATTTGATAATCGAGTGGTAGTTGGATACATATATATGTTGAAACTCAGCCACCTTGTTGCAGATAAAATTCATGCTCGTTCCGTTGGGCCCTACTCACTTGTGACTCAGCAGCCATTAGGCGGTAAAGCCCAGATGGGGGGTCAGAGATTTGGAGAGATGGAAGTGTGGGCACTAGAGGCCTATGGAGCTGCGCATCTATTACAAGAGATGTTGACGGTTAAGTCGGATGACGTAGCTGGAAGAACACGTACATATGAATCGATTGTTAAAGGGGAAAATTCTTTAAAAGCTGGTGTTCCCGAATCATTTAACGTGTTGCTAAAAGAGATGAAAGGGCTTTGCTTAGATGTGCGAGCCGAAACTTTAAACTAAAATTATAGTCTCGGAGAATTTAATGGCAAACGGAGAAGAACCCCGTACTTCTGGGGAAGAGTTTCATGGTGCGCAGTTTGATAAGCTAACCATTCAAATTGCATCACCTGAGGTGATTCAAAGTGAATGGTCTCATGGTGAAATAAAAAAACCCGAAACGATCAATTACCGCACTTTTAAGCCGGAAAAGGGTGGCCTTTTTTGCGAGAAGATATTTGGACCTGTTCATGATTGGGAATGTGCTTGCGGAAAGTATAAAAAGATCAAACATAAAGGCATTGTTTGTGATCGTTGTGGCGTTGAAGTAACGCTTTCTAAAGTAAGAAGAGAAAGGATGGCTCATATTGAGCTTGCGGTTCCTGTCGTTCATATTTGGTTTTTCAAAACGATGCCTTCACGTATAGGTAATGTTCTTGGGATATCTACAACGGATTTGGAAAGAGTTATATATTATGAAGAATTTATTGTTACCGATCCCGGTAAAACGGAACTGCAAAAGAAGCAACTATTGAATGATAATGAGTATCGTGAATCCGTTGAAAAATGGGGTCATGGTTCTTTTGTAGCTAAAATGGGTGGAGACGCTGTTTTTGATCTTTTAAAAACGGAAGATATTAAAGCTCTTGCGATGGATTTAAAAGAGAAGTTTCGTCGAACGAAGTCTATGCAGGCTCGTATGAAACTAGCTAAACGATTGAAGATTGTTGAGAGTTTAGCCTCATCGTCCAATAGACCTGAATGGATGGTTCTTTCAAGCGTACCTGTAATTCCTCCTGATCTACGACCTTTAGTTCCTTTAGATGGCGGACGATTTGCGACTTCAGACTTGAATGATTTATATCGACGGGTGATTAATCGAAATAACCGTTTAAAATCGATTTTAAAATTAAAAACTCCTGATGTGATCATACGAAATGAAAAGAGGATGTTACAAGAAGCTGTGGATGCTCTTTTTGATAATGGTCGTCATGGTCATCCTGTGATGGGAGCTGGGAATCGTCCTTTAAAATCTCTTTCGGAGATGTTAAAAGGAAAGCAAGGCCGTTTTCGTCAAAACCTTCTTGGAAAACGGGTGGATTATTCCGGTCGATCCGTGATTGTGGTTGGGCCTGATTTGAAATTCAATCAATGCGGGCTTCCAAAGCAAATGGCATTGGAGCTTTTTGAGCCATTTATTGTGAAGCGATTAAAAGATTTGGGTTTTGTATACACGATTCGTACGGCTAAAAAGTTAATTCAAAAGCAAGCTGCTGAAGTATGGGATGTTCTTGATGAAATTATTAAGGGTCATCCGGTTTTGTTAAACCGAGCTCCGACTCTTCATAGGCTCGGTATTCAAGCCTTTGAACCTGTCTTAATTGAAGGGAAG
>JBAXUO010000045.1:0-9650 GCA_037129625.1 Chlamydiota bacterium | reverse complement strand
ATTGTTTCTTTAAGTCAAAGTGAGGAAATTCTCAACCAATACCTATCTGCCTTAACACCTATGAAAACCGTATTGGAAACCATCACAACAGGAAGGTTTTTTCCTATTTTTCCAAAAGACCAAGAACTCTTGCAAGATCTTCTCATAGCCCTTAAACAATCCGAAGAACTCTGCAATGTAAACGTCAAAAGTATTAAAAGTCTTAGAGACTCCTATCAAATTCTCTTCACCAATAACGTCAATAAAACCATTAAATTTTTAACCGCCTTCACTATCATCTTTACGATACCCACCATTATTGCATCGCTTTATGGAATGAACGTCAAACTCCCCTTTTCTCAACATCCACAAGCCTTCTACCTTATTTTATTTTTTATCGTTGTCCTTTCTATTTTTCTTTATTTTCTTTTTACGAAAAAAAAGTGGCTCTAACGAATACCCGAACTTGGATTCATTCCGGGAGATGGTAAAATGGAATTGTTTTGAGGAATTAACTGTGGGTTATTTGTCACAGGAACGGTCCTCAAACCCTGATCTTGACTTGTTATTTGAAAACAACCCATAAGCAAAAAAGAAAACAGACAAAAAGCCTTTTTCATATAAATCCTTTGTTACAAGATACTAGCAAAACGAAATGTGAAATTTTTTGCAAGTGAAGAATTCACTTTGCCTTTTTATTAAAAGTTTTGCATTCTAAGGAAAAAAAAATACCAACCATATGACACTCTATCCAGTTTATTACGATACGGAAACCACAGGCATCGACTCAACCAACGATCGAATTATCGAACTCGCCGCTTATGCCCCACTTTCAAAAAAAACTTTCGTCTCCCTCATCAATCCTCAAATGCCCATCCCGCCGGAAGCCACAAATATTCACCATATCACCGATGAAATGGTAAAAGAGGCCCCTACCTTTGCGGAAGTTGGGAAAGATTTTGCGACTTTCTGTACCGAAGAAGGACTGCTCATTGCCCATAATAATGATGCTTTCGATAAACTATTTTTAGAAAAAGAATTTATGAGAAACTCTCTTTCTTTACCCACATGGAAATACCTCGACACATTGAAATGGGCTAGAAAATACCGATATGACCTTCCCAAGCACTCCTTACAATACTTACGGGAAGTCTATGGAATCCCTTCTAACCAGGCTCATAGAGCTTTAGACGATGTGGTTGTCTTACATCAAATTTTCAGTCAAATGACAGACGACCTAACATGGGATCAAATTATTTCTCTGCTTCAAATCCCTTCAAAAATTATCAAAATGACTTTTGGAAAACACCAAGGACAAAACCTCAAATCCGTCCCGTCCAGTTACATTCAATGGCTAGATAAAAGCGGAGCTTTGGACAAACCGGAAAATAAAGACTTAAAACAAAATTTTGTTGCATTAGGATTGTTATGAAAAATGTTGCTATCATCGGTTGTGGTTACGTAGGGACTTCTCTCGCGTTATTTTGGAAAAAAAAGAATTACAACATCACTGCAACGGTATCCCAAGTAAAACAAAGTAAAACGTTAAGTAAGATTATTCCTAAAACCATCATCGCCAAAGGAACCGATAAGTCTATCATAGAAAAACTAATCGCAGAAAATGACATCATTCTCCTCACCGTTTCAACATCATTTTCCCAAAATTTTGAAAATACTTTTTTACGAACCGCTCAAACCTTAAGGCAAGCTGCCCTTCAAAGCAAACAAAGCAAAACTCTTATCTATACTAGTAATTGTATTGTTTATGGAGAACATAAAGGCCAATGGGTAGATGAGAAATCCCCCCTTCATCCTATCACTGAACAATCTAAAATATTGATCGAAACAGAAAAAACCCTCCTTTCTTTACAAGAAAAAAAATGGAAAGTCTGTGTTTTCCGACTGGGTGAAATTTACGGACCTAATCGAGAAATTTCTAAAACTGTAAAACAACTCGATCAGCAAGTCCTTCCCGGCAAAGGAAATCAATATACCAACATGGTTCATCGAGATGACGTCATCGCATCCGTTGATTATTCCCTCTCTTATCATTTGGAAGGAGTTTATAACATCGTTGATGATGATCATCCCACAAAAGCAGAGTTATATGATGAAATCTCCAATAGACTCTTTCTTCCTAAAATCACATGGGATCCCACTCTTACAAAAATCGATCACGGAAATCAAAGAGTTTCCAATCATAAGATCAAAGCATCGGGATATACCTTTTTACATCCCCATAGAGAATGGAAATAAATAATAAGAAGCTCTTTTAGAGCTCCCAAAGCTGATTTTTAAGATTCACACAGGACTGAATACAAACTGGTAGTTGAGACTTGTCCATATTTGAGTCGAGGACAAGCTTTTGTATAGCAGATAACATTAGAAGCGTCTCTTCTAACACCTTGCCCCCTATGGTCTTTGCTTGGGGCAAAATAAGATCTAATTCAAAAAGAATTTCTTGGACTAAAAAATCCTTCTTCTCTCTTTCTTCAAATAATTCTTCCAGCAATTCGACTACATCCGTTAAAGAATTCGCAATCTTATCATACGGATCTATCATACTTTAGACTCTATTCGATGAAAATATTCCCACATCTTACGAAATTCTGGGGAAGTTTGTAAAAGCTCGTCTTTCGTTCCTTCCGCAATTTTTTCCCCTCTCTCTAAATAAATAATCCGATCCGCATGTTCAATTGTCGACAAACGATGGGCTATCAAAATTTGCGTCAGGCCACCTTTCAGGTCATTTAAAGATCGCTTGATATAAGTCTCGGAAATAGCATCTAAAGACGATGTAGCTTCATCCATCACCAAGATAGGGGCATTTTTTACTAAAGCTCGCGCAATCGCAAGACGCTGCTGCTGACCGCCTGAGAGATTTTTTCCGGCCTCAGCCAAGAGAAAGTCATATTTCTTAGGTAATCTATCAATAAATTCATGAGCAAAGGCTTGTTTTGAAGCCTTTTCTACATCCTCCAAAGTAAACTTTCTACCAAAAGTAATGTTTTCAAAAATGGTATCATAAAAAAGGAAAGGTTTTTGAGGAACAAAGGAAATCTGCTCTCTAAGAGATTTTTGAGTATAATCCTTTAAAGAAATGCCATCGATTCGGATCTCCCCTTCTTGTACATCAAATAATCTAGGTAAAAGCTGGACTAAAGTAGATTTGCCGGAACCTGTAGGCCCCACAATGGCAATGATCTCACCTTTTTTGATAGTAAAGTTTAAATTTTTCAAAATCCATTCATCATGATATTTGAAACTGACATTTTTGAATTCAATAGAATGGGAAAATTCTTTGAGTTCCAAAGCGCCATCTTTATCTTGGATATTGGGCTTTAAAAGAAGAACTTCAAACATTCTCTCGGCAGCCACAACTCCCCTTTGTATGTTTGCATTTTCTTCCGCAAATTTTTTGACAGGTTCATAAAAGAGATGAAGCAAAGCACAAAAGACTAAAAGCTGGGCTAACGTCATATGAAGTACATACAAACCAACGATCACAACAAAAGCCAAGCAAAGAGTGGTTATCATATGAAGAATCGGACGGGTAAGAAGGCTGTATCTTGCACTTTTCAACTCAAGCTCTGCCATCTTGTCATTTTGATCTTTGAATTTTTTTAAGGAGAACAACTCCATCGTAAAGATTTTAATAGTGTGGATACCGCCTAAAAAATCAAGAAGCATAGAACTAAAACTCTCTTGATTCTTTTGCATCTGCCTCGAAATATTCTTTACCCGCTTTGTCAAGAAAATAATGGGAAAAACAATTAACGGAAGTCCAAAAAATATCACTAAAGAAAGCTTCCAAGAAAAATAAAAACAAGCTGAAAGAGCAGTAATAATCGTAAACGGAGTTTGCAGATAATTTGTTAAACAAGAGTTCAAAGAAGAAGCGATCTGTCCGGCATCACCTACAGCCCGAGCACTCAAACTCCCCATATTATGTTGTTGATAAAAACTCATGGGTAAAGACTGAATATGTTCAAAATACTGATACCGCAAATCTCGAGTAATTCGAGTCGCAAGCAGCTGCGTCGCATATCGAGAGACAAAAAGCATAATAGCTTTATAAAGGGCCACGCTGACAAGTACAATAATCAAAAGAGTGATATCTTTTTCAATATCAAAACCGGAAGATATCTTGTGAAAAGCCCACTTCAGAGGATTTTTAGAATCATGAGTTGAAATGTAATGAGTTGCATCTCTTTTGGTGATATACCCTTTATGATGTCGATCAATCTCTAGCCATTTTTGGTCCAAACTTTTCTTTGAAACCCGATCTTTATTAGCTCCGCCGGCTTCAAAAAGAGTAAAGAAATCGGCTCCCGTATTGGCAATTAAACCTAAGGATAACCTTTCCATCAAATCGCCGGCCGTCAAAAAGAGAAGGGAAAACAGAGTAAATAAGGCCAAAGCTAAATGCTTTCCGTTTCGTATAGCGGCTAAAAATAAAAGCTTCATTATGAATTGTCATCCGATAGGTTTAAAAAAACTCCCATCTTTCTAAACTTCTGATATCTTCGCTCTAAAAGCTCGGTATAGGAAATTTTTTCCAACTTATTTCTTTGCGTTATGATAAATTCTTTCACATTCGCATAGACAATGTCAGGATTATGATGGGCTCCTCCGAGAGGTTCCATTATAATATGATCGATGATATTTAAATCTAACAAATCTTCCGCTTGCATTTTTAATGCTGCAGCCGCTTCCTCATTCTGAGAAGAATCTTTCCAAAGGATAGAAGCACAACCCTCAGGAGATATTACGGAATAGTAGGAATGCTCTAACATACCAATCACATCTCCCAATCCGATTCCTAAAGCTCCGCCTGAACAGCCTTCTCCTATGAGAAGAACAATAATGGGAGTGGGTAGTCTTGACATTTCCCAAAGATTTTTCGCAATAGCCCACCCCTGGCCTCTTTCCTCAGCCGTAAGGCCTGGATAAGCGCCGGGTGTATCTATAAAAGTTATTACGGGAAGATGAAATTTAGCCGCAAGTTCCATGGCTCGGAGGGCTTTACGATATCCTTCCGGCTGGGCCATTCCAAAATTTCGATATAAACGAGACTCGGTATCTTTTCCTTTTTCTAAGCCGACAACAATAAACTTTTTTCCATCGATTACCGCACACCCGGTTACAATCGCATGGTCATCATGAAAGGTTCGATCGCCAAAAATCTCAACAAACTCATCGGCCAGATGTTCAATATAATCTAAAGTATGAGGACGCATTGGATGGCGACAAATGGCGACTCTATCCCAAGGTTTCAATTTCGAGTAGACGGTTCTTTTTAAAATTTTCAGTTTTTCTTCAAGTTTCGATATTTCTTCAGGGGACAAAAGGGAATTTTTCTCATTTTGCTCTTTAAGACGAGCTAACGTTTTTTCATATTCATCAATTTGCTTTTCATGAGATAAAACGGCCATAATTTTTAACCTCTCTCACTCAAACGTTTTTTTATAGAGCCCTTTCTCAGAGCTTATTTTTTTGGAGTCTCGCATATTTGCGTCTTGCAAATTTTTGACTAGTTCTACGATGGTTGGTTTTGAAATGACTATGGCAAAGATTTCTTCCATATCCTCGGAGGAAAGTCGGATACATCCATCACTTTCATATTTACCCAACGTTTCCTTTCTTTCTACAAGCTGTCCGGTTTTAGGATCATTTTCAAAAGGGACCCCATGAATTCCGTAACCTTTACTGACGCCATCCGTTCCATCGTTGAAAGGTGTCCATCTCGTTCCGAAGACTCGAATCATTTCTATTTTTCGGTCCTGAAAAAAGCCCATTACACCGGGCTTATAGATAGCCACTTTATTTCCTAAAACAAAAACACCTGTAGGAGTTAAATATCCTGATGGTTTTGAAGGATCTTTCCTTCCGAGACCTACGCAATAGGTTTTTAACAAGATTTTTTCTTTTTGTTCGGGTTCAATGGCATAAAACCACATTTTACAAGTAGAGAGTTCGATTAAAAAGTAAAACTGAACCCCTTTTTTCAAAACGTTGAAGCGATCGCCTGGAGAAACTTTTTGAGTAAAATAATCTTTTTTTTGATTTAAGCTTCGAGCAATAAAATGGCGAGAAGTTTCGTAGTAAGAAGCATAATCTGCAATCCAAGCCGGACGACCTTTGAGCCAAGGGACACGAGAAGTATAAGTCACAGTTTCTACAATGGGAAGCTTGGTTGTATCGGTAACAAATAATTTTGCAATTTGATCCACCATAGGAGTGGCTTCTAGAGTTTTTTTAGATTTGCCAACAATCTTTATCTTTTCCGCTTTTTGAATTACCTGGGGTGGTACGGAAGAAACTTCTACCTGGACAGATTTTTTCTTAAAACCTTTCCAGATTGCAGCTGTACCAATACATGTAAATAATACTACAGTTCCAATTAAAAGAACTTTAGGGAAAGACAAAATAATTACTCCTTAAAGGACTTCATTCTAATTATAGATAGTATGATTAACCCCACTTAAATTTGCAAGCAACTTCTATAAAGAAATTCTTTACCTTACTGATGTCTTATAAAAGAAAATTTTTATAAGACATCAGTAAGCAAAATTACCCTACAAAAGGGGAACTTTTACTTTCAATTTGGGCTCGCATTTTTTTCCCGGGAGTAAACTTTACTGCTTTTCTAGCCGGAATTATGATGGGCACAGAAGCGTTTTTTGGATTTCGTCCAATTTTTTGTTTTCTTTCCACCACTTCAAAAACCCCAAAATCTCGAAATTCCATACGATCCCCAACAGCGAGAGCTTCGGTGACGTCGTTTAAAAATTCTTGGATAACAAAACGAACATCATTTGGATGCATAGATCTTTTTTGAGAAATTTTTTGTATTAAATTTTTCTTCGTAACCGTTTTCATATCAACAAGCTCCTTTGATTTTCTTCCTATGTTAAAGCCATTGTCTTATCGTTCTGATTTTCATACAAGTAATTTTTAGCAATATCTAAAAAAAAAATCTTTTTCACCTAGAAAAGGGAAAGTAAAAGCTTCTTTTTCTTTCCGGAGGCCAAGAGAATAAACGATCCGTCAATACAATTTTTTTCTGTAATAATGAAAGAGACATCCTCTATCCGATCATTATTAAGATAAGCGCCTCCATTTTTCATGAGTCGAGTTGCCTCTCCTTTGCTTGAGACGATTCCACTTTTAACAAAAACATCAACAAGTTTGGCACCAATGACTTCTAATTTGGCTATTTTCAGATGGGGCATATCATTAGCAATAGCGGCTAAATTTTCCGAATTTAAAAAAGTCTCTGATCCGGGAGCGGCTCCTTCTGTAACCTTTAAAGCTATTTGAAGACCTTCTTCTCCATGAACGAATCTAGTAACTTCCTCGGCTAATTTTTTTTGAGCCGAATTGGGAACATATTCTGGAGCTTTCATTTTTTGTTCCCACTGATAAATCTCTTCCAAATCCAGGAAAGTAATTCGCTTCATAAGTGTGATCACATCGGTGTCGGGAACTTGAACGAGATATTGGTAGAACTGATAAAAAGAGAGTTTTTTTTCTGAGAGCCAAACGGCTCCCCCTTCTGATTTCCCAAATTTCTTTCCATCGCTTCGGGTTAATAGTGGGAAAGTAAGGCCATATACTGTTTCTCCTACGATCTTTCTATTCAATTCTATCCCGGCGGTGATATTTCCCCATTGGTCACTGCCTCCAATTTGCAATCGGATACCATAGTGTTTAAAAAGATAAGAAAAGTCATAGCCTTGTAAAACTTGATAACTAAATTCGGTAAAGCTCATTCCATCGGAAGAGGCCAAACGTGTTTTTACGCTCTCTTTAGATAGCATGGTGCTGACACGGAAATATTTACCTACATCACGCAAAAAATCTACAAAAGAGATAGAGCGAAACCAAGAATCGTTATTAAGAATTACAGGTGATTTTCCTTGAAGCCTGGAAAAAATTTTCCCAAAAAAGTTTTGAATGGATTGTACATTTTCTTCGATGATCTGATCATCTAAAAAAGGTCTTTCGATACTTTTACCTGATGGGTCTCCGATACGGCCTGTAGCGCCACCTAAAATCACGAAAGGCTCATGTCCATATTTCTGGAACCAAGTGAGTATGACAATTCCGAAAAGATTGCCTAAATGCAAGCTATCTGCTGTCGGATCAAATCCAATATAAAATTTAATAGGTCGTTCCGTTTCTTTTCGAATTTCCTCAGCGGACAGTTGCTCAATTAAGCCTCTTTTTTCGAGTAGATCGATGATGTTTTTCATAAAAATCCTATAAACTTTTTGTCCGAGGTTACCTCATCGATCGTTTTCCTTTCTAGGAAGAAATCTCTTTCTTAATTTTCTGAAAAACGCTTTCGATGGTTCGGCTAATTTTAGCAGGATTTTGATTCTCATTGAAAAGAGAAATGTTTTTATCTCGCAGGATGACTCTATTGGATGCATGCTTTGAAATCCATCTTCGAATATCTTCTGTGGTATTATCTAAAGCTTCGGATGTGATCTTTTCATCTTGGATTCGATGTTGTAATTTGAGTTTTTCTCTAGCTTTTCTTGTTTTCGCACTTTCGTTCACCAAACCCTTTCTATCTTCTTGATTCATTTTTTGTTGAGCCACCATTTCTTCCCCCTATGTAGACGTGCCATCGTAATATTAAAAAAAAACTTTTTAAAAATCAACTAAGAAAAATTTGAATTTTGGCCGAACTAATAAAGAATTTCAACTCTAGAGGAGGAATAAGCCACAATGACTTTATGGGCTAAGTGAAAGAAAAATCCTGTTTCAAGGATACCAGGGATTTTTTTTAGCTCCGCATCTTCCTCTTCGGGAAAAGGGCATAAGTTTTCAAAAGAAATATCAAAAATGAAATTCCCGTTATCCGTCTTGAAAAAATTACCTGTCGGATCTAACCGAAAATTTCCTTTATATCCGAGATCCAAGAGTTTTTTTTGGGTAGCAAAAGGGGCGAAATAGGCAATTTCAACAGGGACAACGCCTTTGCCAAGAGTAGGAACTAATTTTGAATCATCTACAATAATAACGACTTCCGTAGAAGAACTCGCCAAAATTTTCTCACGAAGAAGCGCGCCACCTCGACCCTTAATCATTCTTTTTTTTGGATCGATTTCATCGGCTCCGTCGATAGTTATATCGATTCGGGTTACTTGATTATTATCGATCATGGGGATCTTGAGGTTTTTTGCTCTTTGAGAAGAAGCTTGAGAAGAAGCGACGGCCTCAATGGAGAGACCTTGCTTACATTTTTTAGCTAAACTATCGATAAAGTAGTTGACCGTAGAGCCTGTACCGAGGCCAACAATCATTTTATTTTGAATAAGAGAGACAGCTTTTTCTGCTGCGGCTTTTTTTTTCTCTTCAATTTCCATAGCTAGTACTTAATGTTAAATTTGTTTTCGGCTAAATTTAAGATAGAACTGACAGCTTCTTCAGCATCATCGCCGACGGCTTCGATCCGAATTTTGGAACCTCTTCCGGCCGCGAGCATTAAAATGCCGAGGAGGGATTTACAGTTAACTGTAAAATTTTTATGGAAGAGTTGAATGTGGGAACGGAAGGAAGCTGCGCATCGAACAAGTTCCGTGGAAGGGCGTGTATGAAGCCCTTTATCATTTAAAATTTTAAAGGTAAACAAAATGAAAACCCTACTCATTATAATA
>JBAXUO010000044.1:0-10061 GCA_037129625.1 Chlamydiota bacterium | reverse complement strand
TACAGAACTATCAGCCAACAGCTTTTCACTTTCTGACCTATATAAAAAAGCAAATAAAAAAATATTTTCTATAGAAAAGCCCATTAAATTTTCCGCCTATTTCCATAAAAAAATAGCCCTTCTTTTTGTCCCTTTTTTAATCGTTTTAGGAATAGCCCCTTTTTGTTTAGCCTTCTCTAGAAATATCCAGGTTTTTTTCGTTTCTCTATTTTCGTTATTTGGATGGATTTCTTTTTATACTATTATGGAATCGGCCCTCATCTTTGGTTCTCAAAGTCTTTTCTCTCCGGCATGGATTATCTGGGGAGCTTTTTTCCCTTTTCTATTATTTTCTCTATATAAATTTGCCAAACTCGAATAAAAAAGGTTGTTTTCTATGTATAAAAAATTAGCCAAAGAAGCCTATAACATCCAAATTCTCGGTTCCATAGACAGTTTATTATCGTGGGATTTAGAAACCCGAATGCCAAAGGCCGCCATAGAATCCCGAAGTGAACAACAAGAATTTATTGCCACGCTCATTCATAAAAAAGAAACTTCAACTAAATATAAAAAATTACTTTCCTCCTGTATCGATTTTTCCTCTGACAAAATTCTTGATCCCCATGTATCCAAAGAACAAATCATATCCCTTCGTGACTGGAAAAAAAACTACCTAAAAGCTAAAAAACTACCTACTTCGTTTATCAAAACTCTCACAAAAACGACTTCTACAGCCTTTCCTATATGGGTAAACAGCAAGAAAAAAAATGATTTTTCTCTCTTTAGTCCCATTTTAGAAAAAATCGTAGAACTGATGAAAAAAAAGGCTTCCCTTTTAGGCGCCCAAGAACATCCTTACGATGCCCTACTCGATCTCTACGAACCTAATATGACAGTAAAAAAGCTAGAACCTCTTTTAGGTTCTTTAAAAACTTTTTTATCCTCTTTTGTGCGATCTTGGAAAAATGCCCCTACACCTTTTTGGTTAACTCAGTCTTTTCCATTAGAAAAACAAAAACTTTTTTCTCAAGAAATTTTGAAACGACTCCCTTTAGATCCCTCTCGCCTCTGTATCGATGAAGCCGAACACCCTTTTACCTCCTCACTTCATCCTACCGACGTACGAATTACCACCCGTTTTCAAGAAAACTATCTGTTAGGAAATATTTTTGCTCTTCTGCATGAAGGGGGACATGCCTTGTATGACATGAACCTTCCCCAAGAATATTTTGGAACCCCTGTGGGAGAAGCCATTTCTCATGGTATTCATGAAAGTCAATCCCGTCTATGGGAGACTTGCATAGGTAAAAGCTATTCATTTTGGAAGTATTTTTATCCTATTTTACAACAGATTTTTCCCAATCCCTTTGAGAGCATTTCTCTTTCGCAATTCTATCAAGATATCCATCAAGTAGAGCCTTCCCCCATACGAATTGAAGCCGATGAAGTGACTTATACCCTTCATATCATTCTTCGTTTTGAAATAGAAAAAGCTCTAATAGAAAACAGCTGCCAAGTGAAAGACATTCCCGATCTATGGAGAACAAAGATGCAAGATCTTTTAGGGATCACACCCCTAACAGACAAAGAAGGTTGTTTACAAGATGTGCACTGGGCTTCCGCTCTTTTTGGATATTTTCCAACCTATGCTCTTGGTAATCTTTATGCAGCTCAATTCTTTGCCGCTTTTCAAGATGCAAACCCCACTTGGAAATCATCTATTGAGCAAGGGGACCTTACTCTTTTGGGCTCTTGGCTACGAGAGAACATACATGCTCAAGGGAAGCGATATACTGCTGAAGAGCTGGTAGAAAAGGTGACTGGGAAGCCTTTATCTACTAAAGCTTATGAAAGTTACCTAGAAGAAAAATACAAACATTTCAAAAACTAAAAAACTCAACTCAGCGACTTCTATGGATTTGTTAGATAAGATTCGCAAAATCGAAGCGCTCATAGCCGGAGCAAAGAGTGATGGAGAGAGACAAGCTGCGGAATTTGCGAGACAACGTCTTCAAGGAAAAATCTCTGCCCAACCGGTGGAATATACCATACGCCTTAGAAATGCTTGGGAAAAAAAACTCTTCGTGGCTCTATGCCAAAAACATCAACTCAAACCTTATCGTTACGCAAGACAAAAGCATACCACTACAATGATTCGGGTCAGCACACCTTTCCTTAACGAAATTCTATGGCCTGAATTTAAAGTATATGACCGCATGTTTGAATAACTTCCTAATGAAATCCTTCAAGATCTTACCTCAAAAATTTATGAAATCAAAGAAGAAGAAATTGTAATTGCCGGAGAAATCCCAGTGGGAGCTACGGAAACAACCACTCTTTAAAACAAGATTCGAAATTTCTAGAAAAAAAATGTCCTTACTTTTTTCAAAGTAAGGACACTGAAAACAGTTACTAAATCTAACTTAAAGTAGATTTAGAAAAGATAATTGATACCAGCTCTTGCAATATGATTTCGGTTCTTTAGATCATCTTTTTTAGCCAAATCCAAGAAGAGATACTCTAATCGGAAAGACCAATGCTTTACAAAACACCACTCTAAACCGGCACCAACGTTCCAGCCAATCGCAGTTTTAGACATGCCATGAGAGAAAGGAACTCCATCAATATCTCCATGTTCATGAGCCTTTAGATGACCATAGGAAAAACCTCCGGTAACATAAAGAATCACTGTATCCCAAGCTACACCAAGTCGTGGTCTTACAGTTCCGAACCAATTCAACTTATCTTTGTAATGTACATGAGTAGCAACTCCATCAACAACCCAATTGGACGTATGAGACTTATTCAAAGAACTATAGTTGAAATCTGTCTCTAAACCAATATAAAAATAGCTGAAATGATAGTTATAACCGAGTTGAATCCCACCGGTAAAAGCTGTTCCACCCAAATTTTTTGAGTGATGAGCATGAGCATGATGGCCCTCTCTAGAAACGTTGAATAACGCTCCTGCATTAAGTCCTAAGGAAAATCCTTTCCAATTATCCGAAATACTTTCTGCACACTTTGTTTCGCCAGCTTGATCTCTAACTCTGATCTCATCTGCAAAAGCATATGAAGATAAAGCTACAGCTGTAGATAACAAAAAACCAATATTCTTAAAATTCATATAGACTCACTTTTTTGATTGAAAATTTAACTTCAATCTAATCATACAATTTTTCCCTTAAAATTTGCCAATGAATTTTATTCTTAAAAAAAAAGTGTAGCAATAACTAATAGAAAAACAAGACCTTTTTACACGGGATGTTTCTGATACAAAGCAAGAGTATGTTTAGCAATCACCACTTCTTCATCTGTCGGAATAACCCAAATCGGAACTCTCGAATGATCTAATGAAATTTTCTGCGCTGTTTTTTGACATTTTCTATTTTTTTCTTTATCTAATTCTAAACCAAACCAGGCTAAATGCTCACAAACTCTTTCTCTCACCTCCCAAGCATTTTCCCCAATTCCACCGGTAAAAATATAGGCATCCAAACCCTCTAACTCTGCCGCTAAACTACCACTAAATTGCACCACTCTATGAATAAATAGTTCCACAGCCTGCTTTGCATCTGGATGAGAACTCTTTAATAGTTCAGCCATATCAGAACTTATCCCAGAAACACCTAAAAGACCCGATTGCTTATAAAAAAGAGCTTGAACTTCTTCTATACTCCATCCCTTCTCACTCATTAAATAAACTCCAAGATACGGATCAACATCCCCACAACGTGTAGACATCGGCAATCCGCCCATACTTGTAAGTCCAATTGAAGTAGAATAACTTATTCGATCCTGCAAGGCACACAATGTAGATCCACTTCCTAAATGAGCCACAATAATCTTTCCTTTCGCTTTTTCTGCAAGATAGATAGGCAGCTTTGATGCAATATACTCGTACGAAAGTCCATGAAATCCATATCGTCGAATTCCCTTTTCCGTTAACGATTTTGGCAAAGCATACTGCTGAGCAATCGGATTACAAGTAGAGTGAAAAGCAGAATCAAAAGCTCCCACTTGAAATAAATCCGGATAGATTTTTTTACAAATAAGATACCCATGCAGATTAAAAGGTTGATGCAAGGGAGAAAAAGGAATCAGTGTTTGTAAAGACGCAACAACCAAATCATTCATTACTACCGCTTCTGAATAAAAAGAGCCACCGTGGACAATTCGATGTCCTATAGCAATGATCCCAATTTGATTTTCCTTTGCCCAAGAAACAATAAAATATATAACCTCTTCTAGACTCGAATCTTTTGCAACACGCTGTATGTCTTGATGAAGAATCTCTAGTCCCTCATCTGTAGTTATTCTAATATTGGGAGTGTCCCCCAAGTTTTTGACAGATCCTGTATATTTTCGCTTCAGATTCTTTTCTTCGAGAGAAAAAAAAGAAAATTTCAATGAAGAAGATCCAATATTTAATACAATAATACAATCCATTATCTTTCAATTGCCATGGCGATTCCCATGCCTCCCCCAATACAAAGGTGTGCGACCCCCCGTTTCACATCCCTTCTAATCATTTCATAAAGTAAAGTCACAACAAGCCTTGTCCCGGAAGCGCCTATCGGATGGCCCAAAGAAATGGCCCCTCCATTCACATTCACTTTTTTAGGATCCAAACCGAGTTCATTCATAATAATAATAGTTTGTACCGCAAAGGATTCGTTGATTTCTATCAAATCCACATCTTGAGCCTTCCAATTAGCTTTCAATAAACATTTTTGCATCGCTGGTATTGGTCCTATTCCCATCAATTTAGGATCTACACCCACACTAGCCCCAACCACGATTCTTGCCAGAGGTTTCAATCCCAATTCCTTGGCTTTTCTTGCGCTCATTACGATAAGCATGGCCGCTGCATCATTTATCCCAGTTGAATTTCCCGCAGTTACTGTTCCCCTTTCTTTAAATGAGGGCGATAGTTTTGCAAGACCTTCTAACGTAGTGTCGGGCCTTGGATGCTCATCTTGATCAAAACGAATAGGCTCTTTTTTCTTTTGTGGAATAAAAACAGGAATAATCTCTTCCGCAAAAAGATTTTTTTGGATAGCCGCTTTCGTTCGCATTTGCGATTCGAAAGCATAAGCATCTTGTAACTCTCTCGAAATTTTATATTTTTCTGCTAAATTTTCAGCTGTCACACCCATTTGATACAGATTAAATGCATCTAAAAGGCCGTCATGAATCACGCTATCTGCCAATTCCCAATTCCCTAGCCGTTTTCCCTTCCTAGAATGCAAAAGAAGATGTGGAGAAAGATCCATATTTTCTTCCCCTCCCGCTACAATAATATCTGCATCACCCAAGCGAATCGCATTCGCAGCCAAAAGGATCGACTTCAAACCCGATCCGCACACTTTATTAACAGTAAAAGAAGGAACCACTTCCGGAATTTTTGCGTACATAGCTGCTTGCCTAGCCGGATTTTGTCCGACACCGGCCGTTAAGGCTTCACCCAAAATAACTTCATCCACCATGGCAGGAGAAATCGAATATTTCTCCAAAAGTGCCTGAATCACTATACCTCCAAGCGTTGGAGCCGGAATCTCAGAAAGAGCCCCCCCAAATTTTCCAATCGCCGTTCGGCCTGCGGCTACAATAACAACCTCTTCCATACTAGTTCTCCTTTCTTTTAGCCATGTACAATTTCGCCAACGCGCAAGATAAAGCTCTTTCTGCTGCGGGCGTATTGCGTGAGGTAATCAAAATAGGGACTTTAGCCCCTAAAGCAAGACTGCCACATTGAGCATCTGAAAACAGTTCTAGTTGTTTTACAGCAATATTTCCGGCGTCTAGATCCGGAAATACAGCAATATCGGGATCTCCGGCAATTTGAGATAAATGACCTTTAATTTTTGCAATTTCTTTCGAAAAAGCAATATCAAAAGAGAGAGGTCCTTCAATAATAGCATTTGGAAATAATCCTTCCTTTTGCATTTTACAAAGGGTTTCGGCATCTACTGTCGAAGGGATATTTTCTTTTACCACTTCAAGGCAAGCAAGCAAAGCAATTTTTGGTCTTTCGATCCCGATGGAGTGAGCCACCTCGCAGGCATTCAAGATAATATCGATTTTTGTTTTAATATCGGGTTGAATATTGATCCCCACATCAGTATAAATCAGCAATTTGTGGTAAAATGGGGTGTCGCAAATATAACAATTACTAATTCTTCGGCCACCTCTTATTCCTTTTTCTTTGTTCAATACGGCCTCTAACAGAATGCTTGTTTCCAAAGATCCTTTGAGAAGAGCAAACGCTTTTTTCGCTCTTACCAGTTCTACCCCTTTTTCTGCTGCGAGTTTAGGATCGGATTCATCTATGCATTCATATGTATTGAGATTGCCGCCCACAGCCAATTGTGACATTTTTTCTTTAGGACCAATAAAAATAGGGTGGATGAGTCCTAGGCTTTCAGCCAGTATGGCCCCTTCTATAGCAGCTTGATTCATGGGATAAACAATAGCGACAGGTAATTTACCCGGAATTTTCTGTGCTTGTTCTATCAGTTTTATATTTTTTTCATGAAAAATATCTCTCATAATTCCTCTTATTATTTTTTTAGATAATCGATAACCACTTCTCCATAAGGCAAAGTCAAATCGGCCATAAAATGAAGAGCAGAGAGGACTTTCTTTACAGGGAGAGCTGCGACGGGTGCTAAAGCATGAGGATGAAGATCCAACGCTGCAGGACCGCTATAAGCCCAATGTAATGTAATGTCTGTCATAGAATATCTAACCAGTTGACAAATTTCGGCTGTGCCACCTGGAGCCGGAATTGTTTTAATGACAAAATTAGGCTCTCCTAAAAACTTTTGGATAATTTCTGTATTTTCCGGATAAAATTTATAGCCCATCGTACCGGTGGCGACTCTTACTTTCCCATAGTCTAAGGTTCCGAGTAGGGTATCACCATCGATCTCTAAACTGGGATGACCTAATTTTTTCGGAAAACCCCAAATTTCTCTTCCGCCTGTGATGGCAGGTTGATCATTAAGGAACATAGCATGAATAAACGTCCCTTTTTTTCCATTGTAAGTCACCGGTATTACCTGACCGGACTCAACAAAGCTTCCAAACCCGCTGGAATCGGGCATTTTTATAAACTCGTATTTTACAACAGGGGCTAAGATCTTTAATCCTTTGGGGACTATTTTTTGGAGCAAAATGGGGTTGGTTTCGTAGGTAATGATGAAGTATTCTCGGTTCACAAATCGATGAGGTGGTTCTATATAAGCAGGGTTACCTTGAGCCACTGGCATATGAAATGGATTTTTGGTTTTTTTCATAAATAGGTCCGTTTTCTTCATTGTAATAATAATTTATTAAATAATCAAACAAAGTAATTTACTTTTTAACAACAAATCATAAGCTTCTACTTAGTTATATCCATTTAATTAAACAGTTAGATACCAGCGACATCATAACATGAAACAGCTAACCACTTAATATTAAGGAAGTCGTGACTTTCCGCAGAGCAAGCCCTGACGGCTTCAGTCTAGTTCGTCAACTCTCCTTCTTCCAGTTTTTTTGTAGATTCTATTCTTTTCTTGACGAAGGTATTTTATACTGGTTTTTTGTACAAAATTTTTCTCTATAGAAGTGAAATAGGTCGCCGAAACGATGAGGAGACTATTCTACAACTATTACATTGAAAATTGGTTAGCTATGTTTACAGTCATGAGTTCTGGATTTAGACGCTTTGGATTTCTCAGGGCTGATTCTTCCTAAATAGACCAGTTTGGGAAGATTTCCCTGATTCAAAGCGTGTACACACATCTGTGACAATACAGTTAGATCTGAGAGATGTCTCAAAAAAAATGGCAAGGTTCACGTGAAAATATTTTTTTGTCAATTTATGCTTCTATCGGGAACTGATGCAAGAGAAATTCTCCAGTTGACCTACAAATGTGTAAAAAATATTATGAGAATACAGATTATCCAATGGGGAGAAAGTTATGGCTTTTGTTCAAAAAATTACCAAAAAGCCTTTTACCTACGTTTTACTATCCTTAGTCATTGCTGTTTTATTATTTTTGATAAAAATTTACTATCCCGCTCTGTTTGCAACATCTATCTATACTACGGGAAGCATTGCTATTTTGGTGGCACTTATGGAAGTATTCACGCCGTCCCAAACGAAAATCGAAAAAGCTCCCAACCACTATCAAGAACTTCTCGATGAAGTAAATCGTTGCTTCTTGCAATTGAAACGCAGTAAACGATGGACTATTGGTTGTTTAATTGTTGCTAACGCTATTCTTTGGCTAGGAAAAGGGTTTGGCCTTTTTCTTATTTTTCATCAGGCTCCATTCATTATATTTCTTTTTACTCTTGCTTTTTTGTTGGGCACCAAAAATTTAGAAAAAGAAAATGAATGGGATGCAAGAATTGCAAAATGTGCTATTAAAGGGATCTTTTTGGAAAAACGTGAAAAAGTACCCACGCAATTTTTTCATAATTTTGTCAAAAGCTATGAAAGAACAGGAATGTTCTCGTTTGCATTTATCCGGGTTTCTCCTGCCCTTTGGATTGCTTTTACGGGACTATATTTGGGTGTTATTCCTTTTCTTTCTCAATTTATATCTTTTTCCTATTCAATAGGAGGCGCTCTTTTGGGATTGATAGGTATATTTTTAGGAAATATCGCTTGCCAACCTTATCGATGGATGCTACAAGAACTAAAAAAAGAAGAAAAACATGAAGCGCCATAAAGGAAGGGGTTTGATCTAATGAACAATCAACAGAACTATCAGACTTTACTAGATGATTATGAAAAGAGAACCCAGTTTGTCAAAAAATTAGGATTGTCTGGTGGAATGATGCAATTTTCGGTCATTCTAGTCGTCAATAGCTTGAAACATTTAGAAATTCCATATTACAAATTAATCAGCCCGTTGTTATTGCTATGGGCTATGTATGCGTTTATGAAGGATTTCCTGATTTTTCTCAGAATTGAAAAGGATGTCGCTCAAATAATTGAGAATGGTGTCGCATTGGAAAAAAGAAATGCAAGTTTTGGGAGGTATTTTCACAAAGTTCTTGAGGACTTTAATCTTATAAAGATTCTATCGGTAAGATCCTTGATAAATCTAGTAGCCTTTGGATGTTTTGGGTACTTTTTATCTCAGTGTATTGCCGAGCTCAATCCTGCTTTTGCAATCAGCCATAGCTTACTCATCTTCATCACTGGGGGACTCACTGTTATTGCTTGTAAATTCTATTATAATGCGCTTAGAACCCTGGCAGAAACCAAAGTGCAAGTTTTTTCTGCAAAATCTTAAGCATGAGTAAGCAGTTTAAATAAAGAGAAAAGATCAAAAAATGTCAGAACCCCCTTGTACGCTAATACTACAAAGGTGAAAAACATGGATAAGTCAGTAGTTTTTTGCTCAAGGTCTAAAAAAAAACAATTTGGTTGTAAATGGTCTCGCACTACTTTCATTCTTGATCATTATAGCTGTACTATCGATTTCCTTAGTCCTTTTCTTTGTTGATGCTTATGGTGGCAGGCCAATGATTTTGTAAATTCAGACGTATTTTACTAGAGAAATCCCTAGGTTAAAATTTTAATTTCATAATTTTCTATAGACACTACACAAAGATTCTTGATATTGTGCGAAAAAGACTAAAAGATAAGGAGACGAATTTATGTCACAAGATACAAATGAAAAGAAAACGCTGTCTTCTGAAGATGCCATCATAGCTCATTACCATCTCTCAAAGGGCCTTTTATTCTTTCTCAAACAGCTCTCTAAATGCGAATTTTACTACTGGAAAGGGGCTGGGCTTTTCTTTTTACTAAGTATCCTTCTCCTCGTTTTCAAAAATTATTTTTTCGCTACGAATCCCTTCTTCGGAACTTTTCTACTTGGGATCTGTTTTTTACTTCTTCTGGCACAAAATATGAGATTAGACTTCACATATAGGATGCAAGCTGCGTCTTGCATAGAACACGGAGTCTCTCTAGAGAAAACGTATAAAGTCGGAACTCTTTTCAGCGCTTTCAACGACAACAAACTACTTTCCTGCCAATGCAATGCGATCAGTAGATTATTTCCGCTAGG
>JBAXUO010000043.1:0-10215 GCA_037129625.1 Chlamydiota bacterium | reverse complement strand
TCGCTTTTAGGTGTGAAAACAGCAGGAGAAAAAGGGTTCCCCGTAGGAAAGGTCAACTTTCTTCACCTGTATCCTTTGACATTTTTCGAGTTTCTCTCAGCCTTGGGTCAAGAAAAATTACGGCTATTTTTAGAGGAATATCACTCTTATGAACCGATAGCGAATCCCTTGCATGAAAAACTTCTCCAGCTACTCAAATTTTATTTCTTCATCGGAGGAATGCCGGAAGCCATTGCGAAATGGGTAGAAACTAAAAATCCAATGGATAGCTTTCTTGTTCATCAGTCCCTAGCAGATACTTATAAGCAAGATTTTGAGAAGTATGCAAAAAAACATCAACTCAAATATCTTAACGTTCTTTTTGATCAAATTCCTTATTTTATAGGAAATCAATTTAAATATAGCGAAATCCATGGGGAGTATAAAAAGAGAGAACTAGCTCCTTGCCTAGAGTTACTTTGCCATGCCAATATAATACACAAGATTCTGCATACGGCTGGGAATGGATTGCCCTTGGGTGCTGAAATCAATCTTGAATGGTTTAAGATTATTTTTCTAGACACTGCTCTTTGTCAGGCCGTTATCGGTTCTGATTTATCTCCTTGGTTTTTGGATCCTAAAGCAACATTTATTAATCAAGGATCTGTTGTTGAAGCATTTATAGGGCAAGAGTTGCTCTGTTATTCTATGCCACAAAGAAAAATGAATCTATATTTTTGGAAACGCGAACAACGGACAAGTAATGCAGAAGTCGATTATCTATATGATTACAAAGGTCAGATTATCCCAATTGAAGTAAAAAGTGGAGAGGGTTCAACTTTGAAAAGTATGCATTTATTCTTAGAAGAACATAAGAAATCCCCTTATGGGGTTCGATTTTCGACTCATAATTATTCGAGTATAGGAAATGTCGATTCTAGGCCTCATTATGCTGTAGCCTCTTTGGCTCATGAAGAACAAAGAGAGGCTCTACAATCACTGATCGAAAGCTGATTTTAGTTGATCTGTTATTCCGGTATTGACTTCTGAAACGACATAGAAAAGTGAAAGCTTTTCTTTTTTTAGAAGATGTAAAAATAGATTTTGTTCTTCTTTTTTTAAATAAAAAGTGACGGTAACCGGAACATTCGATCCCAGCTCAAAAAAATGAGCCTCATGAAGAGTTCCTTCTCGACCAAATCCGGCAAGAGTGCGATTAGCAAAACCACCTGAGATGCCTATTTTTTTGGCAGCCTCCAGAAGCCATTCATATAGGAGGATTCCATGATGCTTTTGCAATTCATACATGTATAATTGTAGACAAATCTGTTTCATGAAAACTCCAAAGATAGAAGAAATTTTACTGCATATATGCCGGCAATTGTTGCTGCAATGCTTCCCACTACATGGCTAAGAATTAGAAGGGAAGCCCAAAGGTATTCTTCATTGGAAAGAAGAGTTACCGCTTCCCCTGAGAATGTTGAAAATGTCGTGAGGCCTCCTAAAAAACCTGTCACAATGGCTAGTCTTACTGTTTCGGGTATAAATGGAAATATCTTTGAGATTCCAATAAAAATTCCCATCAGAAAACCTCCGAGAAGATTGGCGATTAGGGTCCCTAGCGGAATCGTTGGAAAATAGGAGTTAAAAATTATTCCAAACCACCATCTAAGAAGAGCTCCAGAAGAGGCTCCTATGCAAATGGAAACAATAGCGGGTATAAGCATTTGTATTCGAATAGTTGACTATAAAACACAGTATCTCTTTTTTCAAAATCCTTCAAAGATTATTAGAAAAAGATTATAATTTTTCTTTCCGTAGGGAGATAGATTATAGAGGAGTGTAAATTGGCTTTTAAAGAGAAATTATGTTTTTGTCATAGTGGTAAACCTTATGAAAATTGTTGTAAGGCGTTCCATGAAGGAAAAACACCATCAACAGCACTGGAGTTAATGAGATCTAGATATGCAGCCTACGCACTTGGAAAGGTGGAATATATTCTGGAGACGACCCATTCCAATCATGTCGATAGCAAAAAGGATATAACAGAAAGAAAAGAAGAGATTAAAATATTTTGTCAATTTACCCAATTCGTTGGCTTAGAGATTCTTTCCTTTGAAGAAGGTGAATATATAAGTTCTGTTACCTTTCGCGCTTCTCTTTTGCAAAAGGGAAAAGATGTTTCATTTACAGAAAAAAGCTTCTTTGAAAAAGTTCAGGGACGATGGTTGTATGTAAGGGGAACTATTTTATGAAAGTAGGGCCGATGATTTTCCGGCAATATATCCTGTTGTCCACGCATTTTGTAAATTAAAGCCTCCTGTAAGACCATCGACATCTAGAATTTCTCCGGCAAAAAATAGTCCTTTGCAAATTTTGCTTTGCATGGTCTTCCAATCTATTTCAGAAAGAGAGACTCCTCCACAAGTCACAAATTCTCCCTTCTGTGGGGCTTTTCCTTCTATAGCATAGGAACTTTTATGCAGCCTTTCGCAAAGGATGTGAAAATCTTTATTTGAATACTCTTGGAGTGTTTTTTTGGGGTTAATTTTGACATTTTCTATCAAGGCTTCCCATAGATTTTTAGATATCGAAAAAGGATTTTCTGTAACCAGAGTTTTTTTTGAAGAATTGGTTTTATGCCACAGCAATTTTTCGAAAATCTCTTTTTCAGAAAAGCTGGGAAGAAAGTTAATCTCTAAATTAGATTTATAGTTCTTTTCATAAAGATATCGAGCCGATCTGCTAGAAAGAGCCATAATAGCAGGGCCGCTACAACCAAAGTGGGTGATTAAAAGAGATCCTCTTTGTGAAAAAGAGGTGTTGGCAATGCTTGCCTCTACATCGATGGAAATTCCACTACAATCTAGAAATGGAAAGGAAGGGATATGAAAAGCGAAGAGAGAAGGAATCGGTTGTTGAATAGAATGGTTTAGAGATTTGGCCCATCGATATCCTTCAGGAGAACTTCCTGTTGCAAGTAGAAGGTGTTTTGTAAAAAGAGGTTTATCTTTCCTTGAGAGGGAAAAGTAGTTTTCCTTTCGAGTGATATTTTCTATATCTTGATTAAGAAGTATTTCAATTCCGGTTTTTTTGGCTTCCGAGATTAAGGTCATCACAATGGTTTCTGATGTGTTAGAGAGAGGAAAAATTCTGCCGTCATTTTCTGTTTGCAAAGGGACTTTTCTTTGTTCAAACCAAGACAGGGTGTCTTTCGGTTGAAAAGTATGAAAGGGCCCAATGAGTTCTTGTTTTCCCCTTGGATAATATTGGGCTAAGGTAAAAGGATCAAAACAGGCATGAGTGAGGTTGCATCTTCCCCCACCGGATAAAGCTACTTTAGACAAAAGCTTATTAGTCTTTTCTAATATCAGAATTTTTTGATGAGAAGCATTTTCTTTTGAGGTTATGGCAGCAAAAAGACCGGAGGCTCCACCTCCAACAACGATTAGGTCATACATGGCAAAAGGACAATACCCTCAAAAAAAATTAAAAACGTTTCCAGACTTTTCTTTTAGATTTATTATTAGAAAAGGGGCGTTTATCTGAAGATCTCTTGTTCTCCGATCTCTTTTTAGGTTCCAAGCCTGGAATCACTTGAGTCGTTATTTTTTGTCCTGTGAAAATTTCAATTCTTTTAAGCAAATGTTTGTCTTTGAATGAGACAAAAGAAAGGGCGGTTCCACAAGCTCCGGCTCTTCCGGTTCTTCCTATTCGGTGTACATAATCTCCGGCGCAGGCGGGAAGGTCGAAGTTGATCACATGACTGATAGTAAGAACATCAATACCTCGAGAGGCAACATCAGTGGCTACAAGAACTCGAATCCTTTCTTTTCGAAGCTCCATCATGGTACGAGTTCTTTCTCTTTGACTCATATCTCCATGTAAAGCGGCCGCTTGGTGACCTAGTTCATATAACTTATCTGCTAATGCATCGGCTTGGTGTTTTGTTGAGGTGAAGACAATCGCTTGTGTTATATTAGGATCTTTTAAATGGTGATCGAGAAGTTGATATTTATGCTCCAGTCCATCGACGTAATGGAGCGTTTGAATAATATTTTCTTGTTTGAAAGAGGTAGACTCAATAGCAATTTCTACAGGGTTAGTAAGGATCTTATTTGATAGATATAAGACCTTTTTTTCCATTGTGGCTGAAAACAAAAGGGTCTGACGGGATTTTGGAGTTGCCTTTACGATCATTTCTACGGCATCGATGAATCCCATATCCAACATTCGGTCGGCTTCATCCAGAATCAGAGTTTCTATGCGAGAGAGTAGGATGCGACCTTGCTGCATGTGATCCATTAATCGTCCGGGTGTAGCGACTAGGATATGATAGGGTCTTGATAGATCTTTATGTTGATTGGAATAGGAAGCTCCGCCAAAAATACAGACCGTTTTGATGTGAGGAAGATGTTTGCTGTATTTGATGGCTTCGGCGGCAACTTGCATAGCGAGTTCTCGGGTAGGTACTAAAACAAGAACAAGAGGTCCCCGGTTGTTAGAACCTTTAGGAGGAATGGGGGCAGATAGTATTTTTTGCAAAGAAGGGAGCATAAAAGCAGCGGTTTTGCCGGTTCCAGTTTCAGCGGAAGCAAAGATGTCGGATCCTTCTAAGATTTTTGGAATAGCTTTTTGTTGTATATCAGTTGGTTCTACATATCCCATCTCTTGAATGGCTAGTAGAATTTTTGGATGAGAAATTAATTCATTAAATTGCATTTTGTCTACTTTATTTGGTTGTGAAGTGAATGATGTTATCAGATCGGTTTTATAAAAGATAGGATATTAGAGAGCGTATTTAGAAAAAGCTCATTTTACTAGGAGAAAAAGAAAAAAATGGATTGAAAAAAAAGTATTATAAAAACATTCAATTCATTAATAAATTAAAAGATTAAAAAGGAAATGCGTATCTTTGAAATTTTTTTAGTTGCCAAAAAAATTCTTTCTTGATTAGCCTTACAAAGACAAGCACAAAAAAAGGTGTGTAGCTATGAAAAAAATGTTTCTATCTGTTTTGGTCGTTGGATGTGCTCTATATAGTAATGCTTTTTGTGAAGAGGGAACGGTTCCTGATCTTTATCAAAAAGACAAAGCTGTAGGGTTTGCTAACGCAGAATTTTTATATTGGACTGTGGATGAAGGGGGGCTAGATTATGCGCTTAAGCAATCAAGTCCGCCGGCACGAGATATAGTTGCGGCTAGAGGCCATGCTGAGAAAGCAACTTTTCACTGGGATCCTGGATTTCGAGTTGCATTAGGATATTTTAATGCACCAAAGTATTGGGAAGTTTTTGGTCAATTTACTTGGATGCGAAATAAGGGCTCAGATCATGCGAATAAGCCATCGCCTTTAACTGTTTATTTGAATGCAACTTGGCCTACAGGATTGCTTCATGCACTTTCTTCAGCCTCAAGTCATATTCATTTATCTTATAATATAGCCGATCTTTTGGCTTCTCGAGTGTTTATCCCTAATCCTCATTTACGGTTACGATTGGTGGGTGGTCTCACCGGTGGTTGGATTAATCAACATTGGAATATTCATTACACCGATGTTTCTGAGCACATTTCAAAACTTTCAAATAAATGGAAGTTTTGGGGCGGAGGCTTTCGTTTAGGACTAAATTTGGATTGGTACTTAGGTGCTGATTTTTATTTGACAGGAAAGTCATCTGTTGCGACCTTAATCGGAAAGTATAGAAATGAATCTACTTCGTATACAACAGAATCTCCAGCCGGAGAATTGGGCAATAGTCATTTTGATGATTGGAGAGGTGTTGTTAATTTACAATTCCTTTTAGGTCCTTCTTGGCAAATGCCTCTTTCTTTTGGACGAATTGAGATTTTTGCCGGATATGAACTGGGTAACTGGTTTAATTTACAAGAATTTAACAGATCTTTCTTAGGTTCTGTCTCTACAGATATAGAAACGATAAAAAGTACTCATTTGTTGACCTTACATGGATTGAATGTCCGTCTGACATTGAATTTCTAATTGTAGGAAGTTGGAAGAAAGCATTCTTCCAACTTCTTTTTCATTCATAGATTATTAGTTTTAGATGTGTTTTGAGGCTCTTTTTGCCTATAAAAAACGGTCGGATTCCTTTTTTTGGAAAAGGTAAAGAAGCCCAAAAATTGGTTTTTTTTGTTCGATGGTCTTTTGTTTTTATCCATTTATTTTGTTCGATCTTGTTCTTGTTGAAGGATCTAGAATTTTTTTTCAAAAAAGATTGAAGAAAAAACCCCTTAACAACTATATCTTGTAGTAAGGGGCTTTGATAAGTACAAGATGTAGTATTTGTTGCTAGCGGAAGAGTGTAAAAAATAAGGGGTTATAGTATGAACGTTGTAACGTCAGTAAAAATATCAGATAAAATAAGAAAACGTGACGGCCATGTCGTTAATTTTAACGCAAAAAAAATTAGTTCGGCTTTAGCGCGAGCCGGAAAAGAAACAGGGGAGTTTGATGAGACAGTAGCCAATGTTTTAGCCATAAGGGTATTGCAACTTGTGACGCAGCTCTCATCCGAAGAAATTCCATCTGTGGAGCAGATTCAAGATTTCGTTGAGGAAGTCCTTCTTTCATCCACTTTTAGAAAGACAGCCAAATCGTATATTATCTATAGAGATCAGCATGCGAAGATTAGAGAAATTGCATCTCAGGCAGGGGTCGATCTTATCGACCAATATTTGAATCGATTAGATTGGCAGGTCAAAGAAAATAGTAATATGTCTTATTCGTTGCAAGGGTTGCACAATTATGTGGCCTCTGAGACAAGTAAACTGTATTGGCTTAACAAAATTTATTCCGCTAAGATTCGTTCTTCTCATGTAAACGCTGATTTTCATGTGCATGATTTGGGTGTGCTTTCCGTGTATTGTGTGGGTTGGGATTTGAAGGATTTGTTAACTGTCGGTTTTCAAGGGGTCTCAGGAAAAGTTCAAAGTAATCCTCCTAAACATTTTCGAACCGCGCTCGGACAGATTGTAAACTTTTTTTATACTCTTCAAGGAGAAGCCGCCGGAGCTCAAGCATTTTCTAGTTTTGATACATTGCTAGCCCCTTTTGTTCGTTACGATAAGCTTACCTATGATCAAGTCAAGCAGGCGATGCAAGAGTTTATTTTCAATATCAACGTTCCAACAAGAGTGGGTTTTCAAACGCCATTTACCAATATCACTATGGATTTAAAACCCTCACTTTTATATGCCGATACTCCTGTAGTGATCGGAGGGGTGTTACAAAAAGAGACATATAAAGAATTCCAAAAGGAAATGGACTTAATCAATAGAGCCTTTTTAGAAGTGATGATGGATGGGGACGCTAGAGGACGAGTTTTTACATTTCCTATTCCTACCTATAACATTACTAAAGAGTTTGATTGGGATAATCCGGCGCATGATCTTCTTTGGAAAGTGACGGCGAAATACGGCATTCCTTATTTTGCAAATTTCGTGAATGCGGATATGAAACCTGAGGATTCTCGCTCGATGTGCTGTCGTCTTCGGTTGAATTTGAAACAGCTCTCAGCTAGAGGCGGCGGTTTATTTGGATCCAATCCATTAACAGGATCTGTAGGCGTTGTGACGATTAACTTACCTAAACTTGGGCATGTGAGTAAAACCAAAGAAGAATTTTTCACAAAACTAGATGATTTGATGGAAACAGCGAAAGACAGCCTGGAAATTAAAAGAAAAGTTTTAGAGAGTTTAACGGAAGCCAATCTCTATCCTTACTCTAAATTTTATCTACGAGGTGTTAAGGAACGATTTAATTGTTATTGGAAAAATCATTTTTCTACTATTGGCCTTGTAGGGATGAATGAAGCGGCTATCAACCTTCTTCAGCAAGACATTACGACTGAAGAGGGTAAGAAATTCTCTGTAGAAGTTCTTGATTTTATGAGGAATAAATTGACAGAGTTCCAAGAAACAACAGGCAACTTTTATAATTTGGAAGCGACCCATGCCGAAGGAACGAGTTTTCGTTTAGCTCTTATCGATAAAAAGAGACATCCGGAGATTATCGTTGCCAATGAAGAGAGCGTGAAAAATGGGGCGGAGCCTTTTTATACCAACTCTTCTTTGCTTCCTGTGAATCATACAAGTGATATTTTTCAGGCCTTAGAACATCAAGATGATTTGCAAAAAAGATATACGGGGGGAACTGTTCTTCATCTTTTCTTAGGTGAAAGGGTGAGTGATTCTCTTGCAGTTAAGCAACTCATTAAAAAGATTTTTGATAACTACAAACTTCCCTATATTTCTTTAACGCCTACTTTTAGCGTTTGCCCCGATCATGGATATTTAGCGGGAGAACACCATGCTTGTCCGACTTGCGGGAAAAAATGTGAGATTTATTCAAGGGTAGTAGGATATTTACGTCCGATTGAACAGTGGAATGCAGGAAAACAAGCGGAGTTTTCTTTGCGAAAACCGTATGTTATGCCATGAAAATCGGAGGAATACAACATTGTTCTTTGATTGATTTTCCAGGAAAGTTGGCAGCGGTTATTTTTACGGAAGGATGTCCGTTCCGCTGCCATTATTGTCATAACCCTTCTTTAGTACTTCCTTCTGAGACTCAAAAAAGAGTTGAGGAGAGGGAAGTATTTTCTTTTTTGGAAAAAAGAGTAGGGAAGTTAGATGGGGTTGTAATCTCTGGAGGAGAGCCCACTTTGCAAGAAGATTTGATCCCCTTTATAGAGAAAATTCGAAATATGGGGTTTTGTATTAAACTGGATACCTCCGGTTTTTTTTTTAGTGTATTACAAGAGCTATTGGAAAAAAAACTTGTCGATTATGTGGCGATGGATATCAAGGCTCCATTGGATAAATATGCACAAGTTATAGGAAGAGAAGTGGATACAAAAACTATTCAGGAAAGTATTTGTTTATTGCTTCAATCTTCTATTTCTTATGAATTTCGTACTACTTTAGTGGGAAGTTTACATACAAAAGAGGATGTGGTTGCGATCGCTAAAACGATTCAGGGAGCACCTTTATATGTACTTCAGAGATTTTTTAAAAATATTACTTTAAATCCACATTTTCAAAATGAAGATTTTTTTTCCGAACAAATAGCCAATCAGTATAAAATCTTAGTCGAGCCTTATGTAAAAGAGTGTCGAGTTCGATAATTTTAAAATGAAAAAAAAAACTATTCCGGAACTTACTGCGCCCGTTGGGGATTTTGCTTCATTAGAAGCGGCTTTTTCTGCAGGAGCTGATTCCGTATATTTTGGTGTGGGATCGTTACATATGCGATCTCATTGCGCCCCTCCATTTTCTTTTCAAGATCTGCAGGAGGTGGTTCATCTTTGTCAAAAAAGAGGAGTTGCCAGTTATGCAACGCTGAATGCACTTTTATATGATGAAGACATCGAACAGATGAAAGAGTCTCTTCGGTTTTTAAAAAAGGCCGGAGTTTCAGGTGTTATTGTAAGTGATGTTTCAGCGATGGAATTTGCGGCGAGCCTTCAATTGCCGGTTCATGTATCGACCCAAGTGAATATTGGAAATATCGAAGCGGTTCGTTTTTTTTCTCGGTTTGCAGATGTGATCGTCTTGGCAAGAGAGCTTTCTCTTGAGCAGATTCAAAATATTTGTCGAGAGATTCGTTTGCAAAATATTTGTGGGCCCAGTCAAGAGCTAGTTCGAATAGAGGTTTTTGTTCATGGGGCTTTATGTGTTTCGATTGCCGGCAAGTGTTATATGAGTTTGGCCAATTATCAGACTTCAGCCAATCGGGGGCAATGCTATCAGCCTTGTAGACGGAAGTATCGGGTGATGGATGAGGAAACGGGTCAAGAGTTAGTTATAGATAATCAGTATGTAATGTCTCCAAAGGATTTGTGTACGATAGGATGTTTGTCTCAGCTGGTTGCTTCGGGGATTTCTATATGTAAAATTGAAGGGAGAGGTAGATCGGCTGATTACGTGCATGTGGTTGTAGGTGCGTATAGGGAAGCTTTAGATGCAATTTCTGAAGGGTGTTTTTCTGATGAAAAACACAAAGAGTGGTTAGAAAAGTTACGATCTGTGTACAATCGGGGATTTTGGGAGAATGGGTATTATTTAGGTAAGAGTTTGGGGGAATGGTGTGGATCGTATGGTTCTCAAGCTACAAAGAAAAAAATATATATCGGGAAAATTACCAATTATTTTACAACTTTAAAAGTTGCAGAAATTAAAGTAGAAAATGGTCTTTTCCAAAAGGGAGAAGAGTTAGTG
>JBAXUO010000042.1:0-10368 GCA_037129625.1 Chlamydiota bacterium | reverse complement strand
GTTTCTTGTTAAATAACATATGCCCACCCTCTAGCACAAAAATCTTTTCTTTAGATATTGTAGGGAATGCTAAATACACAGAGTCTGCAATGCAAAAGGTTGAGCCTACTTCTTTCGCTTGGGAAGAAAAGGAAATTCCTGTTGAGCTGGATAGAGGAAAAAGGGCTTTTGACATACTTTTTAGCTTAGGTGTCCTTGTATTTGGATTCCCTTTCTTTTTTCTTATTGGGCTTTGTATTTTTGTTGCATCACCCGGACCTATATTTTACAAAAGCGAACGCCTTGGAAGAGGACGAAAAATTATTTATTGTTTAAAATTTAGAACCATGTGCGTCGATGCCGATAAAAAACTCTTAACCCTCTTACTTACCTACCCCCATTTAGAAAACGAATGGAAAAAATATCAAAAATTAAAAATGGATCCCCGCATCACTTGGATAGGAAAATTTTTGAGAAAAACTTCTTTAGACGAACTCCCTCAATTCTGGAATGTTTTAAAAGGAGATTTAAGTGTGGTAGGGCCCAGACCTTTTGTCTTAGTAGGTCCTAAAGAACTGTTTACAAAAGAAATCCGAAAATACTTAGGTGATAAAACGGAAAAAATTCTTTCCGTTCGGCCCGGAATTACCGGTCTTTGGCAGGTCTCAGGAAGAAGTCAACTCTCCATTAAAGAAAGAATAGAAATTGAAGAGTCCTACATCGATAACCGCTCATTTTCCAAAGATTTCTTCATTATTTTAAAAACCTTTTCAGTCATCTTATTTAGAAAAGGAGCCTATTAATTTTATGAGTCGTCTCCCTGTCATTGTCACCGGAGGTGCCGGCTATATTGGATGCCACTGTTGCAAAGCTCTATACCACCAAGGATTTTATCCGATTACCTACGATAATCTTTCTTCAGGACATTCTTACGCTGTCCAGTGGGGGCCTTTGGTTGTAGGAGATATTTTAGATAAAGAAAAACTACATCAACTCTTTTCTACCTATAGACCTATTGCCGTCATCCATTTTGCTGCTTTAGCTATCGTATCCGAATCCATGATCGCTCCGGAAAAATACTACAAAAATAACTTAGCAGGAACCCTTTCTCTATTGGAAGCTATGCATGAATTTGGAATTAAAAATTTCTTATTTTCCAGCACCTGCGCCACCTATGGCAATCCCCAATTTCTTCCAATAACTGAAGAACATCCTCAAGATCCTATCAATCCGTATGGAAAATCAAAATGGATGATCGAACATATTATCAAAGATTACGCTACTATCCACCAACTTCGGTATGGTATTCTTCGATATTTTAATGCAGCAGGCGCTGATCCAAGTGGTGGAATCGGAGAAAATCATCACAACGAAACTCATCTTATCCCTAAGCTTATAGAAGCCTCTTTACAACTCACGCCTAACGTACCTATCTATGGAACCGACTTCCCCACTAGAGATGGAAGCGCGATTCGGGATTATATTCATGTAGAAGATCTAGCTAACGCTCATGTTCTTACCCTCCAATACTTATTGGAAACGAAACACAATTTGACTCTCAACTTGGGTACAGGGCAAGGATTTTCTGTATTAGAGATCATCAAGGCCCTTGAAACCCTTCTAAAACAAAAAATACCCGTGGAAAATAAGGAAAAAAGAGCCGGAGACCCCCCCGTTTTAGTCGCGGATAATACAAAGGTGAAACAAATATTACAATGGGAGCCAAAAATCTCCTCACTTGATACAATTCTGTTATCTGCTTGGAATTGGCATAATGTTTTAAAAAAAAATCGTGTAATTAATGAAGAAAGTATCACTTTGGTATAGTTTTTTTCTTGGGAGTATCGGCCTTGTCATTGGCAGCGCTTTTTTTCCATCATTCCCCTTTATTGTTTTTGTCCCTTTCTTAGTCATTCTCTTTGCCAGTGTTTCTTATATTCCGGCTCTTTGGATTTCCGCTTTAGTTGGGCTTCTTGTCGATCTTTTTTCTTCTTTTCCCTTTGGCCTTCATGCGATAGCCTATACCCTGACTACTTTCCTGCTCTACAAACAAAAAAAAGTTTTGCAAGAAGGGTTTTTCGGATTTTTTTTCTCTCTATTTTTTATTGGATGTATATTCACAGCCCTAGAACTTCCCCTATTTTTAATCTTCGATAAAGAAAATATTGGAGCTTGGAATATTATTGATTTGATAAAAAATCCATTTTTTACCGCATTATTTGGACTTGTTTGTATTTTCATTCCAATAAAAATGTGGGATATTTTTTTGCTTCTTTGTAAAAGAAGGAGGGTAGAATGATTCCATTTTCAGAGATTACCCTGGGAGCAATAGAAGCTGCACGTTTAGGGGGAGAAATTGTAAAAAAAGGTTTTCACTCCTCTTTTTTTATCCGAAATAAAGAAGGGCAAAATAATCTTGTCACCGAATATGACCTAGCCTCAGAAAAAAGGATTATTTCTTTTATAAAAACAAAATTCCCCTCCCATCAAATAGTAGCTGAAGAATCGGGAGGGAATCTGTCTTCCGAATCGATTCAATGGATAATAGATCCTATAGACGGAACCAGTAATTTTGCCCATGGAATTCCGACCTTTTCCATTAGTATCGGAGTGCGTCAAAAAAATACTCTTATAACTGGGGTTGTCTATCACCCTTTGACAGACGAGCTTTTTGTTGCTGAAAAAAACAAAGGAGCCTTTTTGAATGATAAAAAAATCTCTATCTCTAGCACCGAGTCGTTAGAAGAAGCTTTTATTGCATTTGAACTCCCCTACAACCTACAAACGAATCCCCATCATATCATAGATAGAATTCAACTTTTTCTTCAAAAAGGATGTTCTTTACAAAGGACAGGTTCTAGCGCTCTTGATCTCGCTTATTTAGCCTGCGGAAGATACGATGCTTTTTTTTCAAATGGGCTGGGAGCCTGGGACTGTGCGGCCGGAATCTTGCTAGTAGAAGAAGCTGGAGGAGCTATTGCATCTTGGGATAAAACCCCGTTTTCCCTGGCAACCACTCAGAACGCTCTTATCGCTGCCAACAAAAAAATAATGATACCCTTACAAGAAATCTTTTTTCAGGAGATCTCGTGATCATAAACGGAAAAAAAATTGCAGAATCTTTACGTTCGGAGATAAAAGAAAAAATTGAAAAACTACCGGGCCGAAAACCCTCCTTGGCCTTTATCTTAATTGGAAATCATCCTGCTTCCTTAATCTACGTAATAAACAAAAAAAAAGCATGCCGAGAAGTCGGAATTGAAACAAGCGAGTTTATCTTTCCTGAATCCATATCCGAAACTTTTCTTATTGAAAAGATTCAACAACTCAATGAAGACCCTCTCATCGATGGAATATTAGTACAACTTCCCCTTCCCAAACATATCGTCACACAAAAAATTATCGAGTGCATCGATCCCCAAAAAGATGTAGATGGCTTTCATCCTCTAAATGTGGGAAAAATGCTGCTGGGAGATCCCTCTGCTCTATTACCTTGCACCCCCCAAGGAATAAAGGTTTTACTCGAAAAATCCCACATTTCTCCCGAAGGGAAACATGTCGTTATTTTAGGAAGAAGTAATATCGTTGGAAAACCCTTGGCTGCTATTCTCTTACAAAATGCTCCGGGTTGTAATGCAACCATCACCATCGCTCATAGTCATTCAAAACATCTGATGGATATTACTAAAAGTGCGGATATTTTAGTCGCGGCTGTAGGAAAGCCCCATTTTGTAAAAAAGGAGTTCGTTACCAAGGGAGTTGTTATCATCGATGTCGGAATTAACCGTATCACTGTAAATAATAAAACCACCCTAGTTGGAGATGTAGATTTTAATGAGGTGGCGCCTTTAGCCTCTGCGATTACTCCGGTACCCGGTGGGGTAGGTCCGATGACGGTGGCCCTTCTTTTACAGAATGTTCTTTCTTGTTATTCACAAAAGAAATATAATATAAGTCTCTAATTTTAAAAGAGATTTCTCCTAAAGCAAAAGAAATAAAACAAATCTAAAAGAATTTTCTAGAAGACAATTTTCTTAGTTTTTATATAATAGAATTATGAATAAAAGATATTCCAAAAAAAAACAACCACTCATTACCGGTATTTTAAGAACTCATCCGAGAGGATTTGGATTTGTTCAACCTCAAAATAAAATTATTTCTGAAGATGTTTTTATCCCTTCTAAATTTTTATTCGGAGCCGTAGACGGAGATACCGTTGAAGTAGAGGTAGATACAACGAGCCTTTCTACTAAGGGTCCCGAAGGTAAAATAACTTCTATTGTACAAAGAGGACGCTCTTCCCTTGTAGGTGTGGTTCAGACAAAAACTAAGGGTGGGTATGTATTATATTCTTCTTTACTAGGAAAAGGAAAAAGCATATTTCTCCGCACGAAAAAAGATATAGCTCTTAATGATCGGGTCTTTGTACAGGTAAAAAATTGGGAAAATGGAAAAGAAAATCCGGAAGCGTCGTTACTTAAAATAATTGGACCTATTTCCGATCCGAAAACTGATGTAGAATCTGCCATCTTAGAATTTCAAATAAAGAAAAATTTTTCCGAAGAAAATCTCAAAGAAGTCTCCGTATTTGAGGGTGTAACGAGCCATGATAAAAAAGAAAGAACCGATTTCACCCATTTAACGACCATTACCATAGACCCCACCACAGCAAAGGATTTTGATGATGCGCTTTCTTTAGAAAAGGACGCTAAGGGTCATTATCACTTAGGTATTCATATAGCTGACGTTGCTCATTACATAAAAAAAGGCTCTTCCATTGATTTAGAAGCTGCACTCCGAGGGAATTCTACCTATTTTCCTGGGGAATGCGTCCCAATGATCCCTGAAAAGCTCTCCAATGATCTTTGCAGTCTGAAACCCAATGTAGAAAGGCTGACCGTTTCTGTGATAGTAGAGTTAACTCCTCAAGGTGACGTTGTCCATTATCAAATCTATCGCTCTGTTATTGAAAGCAAGAAAAGATTTACCTATGAGGATGTTTTTTCTATTTTAGAAAAAAAGACTCATAGTCCTTATCTTCCTTTGTTGCAGGAGATGGCTACAGTTGGAGCTCTGCTTAAAAAGAAACGTACAGAAAGGGGAAGTATTGACTTTGCCTTGCCGGAAACGGTTGTGGAAGTCAATAAAGAAGGGGAGCCACTTTCCATCCAAGTGAAGGAATATGATATTTCTCATCAACTGGTTGAAGAATTCATGCTAAAGGCCAATGAACTCATAGCCACACATTTGGATACAAAAAAAAGAGGACTTATCTTTCGAATCCATGAGGAACCCTCTGCGGAAAATTTTATTGAATTCTGTAATCTTGTCGAAGCGGCAGGATTTCCCCTCCCTTCCAATCCGACTCAAAAAGATCTCCAAAAGTTTTTTGAAGAGATCAAGCCTTTATTTTTTGGAAAGCATCTATTTATGAGTTTTATTCGAAGCATGAAACTTGCCGTTTACTCTCCAAAAAATGTAGGCCACTATGGTCTTGCCTTAGAGTATTATTGTCATTTTACAAGCCCTATTCGTCGATATAGTGATCTTATTGCGGAGAGGCTTTTATTTGATGAAGAAGATCCTGATCTTAATTTGGAAGCCATTTCACAAAAATGTTCTTCTCAAGAAAGGATTAGTTTTCGAGCAGAAAGCTCCGTAATTCTATTAAAAAAGCATCGTCTTCTTGAAAAGTATTTTCAAAAAGATCCCCATCGGAATTATGAAGCTGTGATTACCAAGGTTAAGCCATTTGGGATCTATTTTTCTGTGAGTGATCTATGCTTAGAAGGGTTTATTCATGTATCCGACTTGGGTCATGAGTATTTTTATTTTGATGAGAAGAACCTCTCTTTTGTCGGAGATAAGTCTAACAAAAAGTATATGGTAGGAAAGTCCTTATTTGTTAGGCCCACTCGAATAGATCTTGTATTTTTAGAGGCTGAGTGGAAGATCGTAAGAAAGAGCAGATCCTGTTAAAGACTATTATTCCTTTCTATTTATATCATCAAAATCTTAAATGAAAAGATCTTACTATCATAACATAGTGACTTTTAAATATAATAATTTACGTTATTATAATAATATAGCTTCCATTTTAATCTAAATAACACTATAATTTCATTACTTTAAAACCAATGAGGTATCTTTATGTCACTAATAAGCAATGTTGGATTTAGCAGCCAACCACTTCTGATTAAATCGCCTAAAGAATTAGAAGATGATGATAAGATGCAAAAAGCCATGAGTTCTTCTGAATATGCTCTTGAGCATCGAATGGAGATCATTCAAATAATTTCTTGTCGAAAAAAGGCTGGTGAGGACATTTTTGTAATTTATTTACCCTTTCTGCCCTATCACATTCAACTTAATTTCATGTAGGCAAACTACTTACAGACAAAAGCTCAGATCAATAAAGCTCTTATGGGGTTATGTAAAATAACTCTATAAGAGCTTTAACATTAGACGCCTATCGTTTTCTGTAATTTAAAGATTTTGTTTACATATTATTAAAATTATGTTATAATCAATGTGAGCAGGAAAACAAAAGGCTTACTATGAGTAACCCACTAATAAACATTAGACCTTTTAATTCAACACCTATAGCCAAAGCACGCCCCAGAATTGAAACAAACATCACCGCATGGGTCAATGACCACCCTCCCGAAACTAAAGAAACTGCCAGATATCTCGCCTCAACCATCTACCGTATTTCCCAACAAGAATTCGAAAGAACTTTTACCACAACCGTAAACGCTTGGAATCAAAAAAACATCACTCGCTATGCCGCCTTTTCTGTAGAAGAAAAAAGTAATGAATGGGTGACCGCAATGGCCCTTGAAAAAATCGGCTTAACAAACCTACCCGAATCTATTCACACCTTTAACTACCCATTTTTTGATCGGTTCCCTTCTTATCCATTCCCAAATGACGTCGTTTTCTTCGATGACGCCTCCTATTCTGGAACTCAAATGGCAACCAATATTTATACTCTATGTTCTAAACTGGATGAAAATGCAAAAATTAAAGGCGAAAAAAGAGATCCTCTCCATATTCATATAGCTTGCGCTTACATGACCTCAGGGGCTAAAAACCTAATTCTAAAACTCCCCACTGATCCCGAATTTACAGCCCTTTCCTTTCCCTGCATCATCGACATCTTACCCTACCAACCCATTCCCACAGTTTTTGAAGCCATTCAGCATGCCTATCCTTCGGCAGCCACTCAAATCTTAACAAACTTGCATCAAATGTATTGGAGCAATGAATCTATTGAAAACCAAGGCGCTCACCTTAGAGGTGTCGTCTGGTTTGATCACAAAATTCCCGACGCAGCCTCTTTCCCCTCGCGTGTCAATTTAGGCCAAGCAGTTGACCTTTCCGGAGCTGTTGTGCACGGAAGTTGGTCTACTTACCGTCCCATTACTAAAGATCCTTTTACTAGATTCATATCAACCAATGATATGCAATTTTACGACGGAAGACAGATGATGGAAAATGCAAGTCTTCTTCCCCCTTATAAGAAAAAAGATGAAAATTTAATCAAAACACAATTTCCTGCCCCAGAGGTTCTTAATCCAGGCTTCGAAGCAATTGAAAATAGGATGAAGGATCTATACGGAACCGCAACGAAATGTATACGCATTAACTAACCACCTGGAATTATCTCTAATAAACAATTGGGGCTTCCCTGAAACCTACTCACACGAAAAAAAAACAACGACTCTTCTGCTAACGTTTTTAATTTTTCAAGAGGAATATCAGGACTTATATTTTCACCCGTCTTACATCGGAGCGGATGCCTTCTAATGTACCCAGGGTCCCATCCACCCAGATTCATCTCATCATGCAAATGAAGACATCTTTGAACGATATGCTGAAACGTTTGATCCCCTTCTTGACAACGAACCCATCCCTTTATCTTCCAACAAGAATCTTTTTCTTGTTCACATCGAAGCTCTATCGACAAATGAGCCGCAGGAAATTGATAGGAAAACAAAGAACTTTCTCTAAATGTAACAGGAAATAAATAATGTATACTCATTATTCCTCCAAAATGGTTGGTCTATTTTACAATATCTTTAAATTAAAATTCAATATTAATAATCGGGCTACAAATACGTACCTACTTTTATGCAAATGGTAAAGAAGCACCTTAATTTTAATTTTATTTTTTTTATCGGTAAAAATATTAATTCTTCTAAGGCTATAATAATTCATATCTTACATCACAACATTCCAAGATTTAAAAAAGGCAACTTATTTTTTTAATGTAGAAACTATCTCAAAAAAACCTGTATGCTAGCCTTAAAATTTTCAAAAAAAGGACTTTTTATGACTTTCCCAACCTCATCAGACCTCTCCCAATACTCCCCTCCTCTTTTACCCTTATTCTCCTATCCTTGGGAAAAAGAGAACGACCCACCCAACCTGCCCATTTCTCCCCTATCCTTTGAAGACACTTATTTCTCCCCAATCTTGCCGGAACCTTCCCCTTTTTCTTTTCAGACATGGGAAAAAGCCCCCATAACAATTCCTTACCCAAACTTACCCTCTTCTCCGCTTTCAAATGCCAAAAATTATAAAACAGAGCTATGCAAAAATTTTACTGAAATAGGCAGCTGCTCTTATGGAAAAAAATGTCGATATGCCCACGGGCCAGAAGAATTACAACAAAGAATACGTCCCACGCTGTTTAAATCTAGAATCTGCATTAATTTTATTTTAGAAGGATATTGTTCTTTTGGTTCTCGCTGCCGGTTTAGTCATAAACTCCCCACCCCACCCCAAAGTCCCCTTCCCATATTTAAAGAACTTATCAAAAAAGGGACTGCTGAGTTCTTTAAACAAAGTAAAAAAGCATATTTTTTTTAGTAAATCCAGTTAAGAGAAATAGCTTCCTATCGAGTCTCTTGAGGAGGCTCTCTTCTTTTCCAATAATTCGGACCATAATCATACGTAAGTTCGCACCCTTTTCCAATCGTTTGATTGGTTACAAAAATCACATGCATAATACCCTCTACAAAGACTGCATAAGGAGACAGGTTCGGCTCATCACTATGATTGATGAATCGGGTATGATTGCCCATCACTTGCGCATCAATCAGGTACGAAGATTTTTTATCATCGATCGTATATTCAAAACAATATGGATTTTTTCGATCTCTAAGCTCTCTTTTTCTAACCATACCGGTATACTCCCCCATATACTGCTGAGGCGCCAAAATTTCCTTTGCAAATAGTCCATAGCCAAAACCGGGAGACATCCATCGAATTTCAACCAAAGGAATATGTCCGCTCTGAATCTCCTTTTCAAAAAAAGCTCCGAGCCAAAGATTTTTCTCTTCTACCCCATGACCATCAAATACCTTTTGAGAGCGTTTTTTAACCCTTTCAAAATCCCATTCATTGGGGAAATACAAATGATCTAAAAAATAGACTTCCATCCATTTCTCAAATTCTTCAAGAGAAAAAGAATATAGAGCCTCTCTTTGAGTTACATAAATAGTTCGCTGATGCTCCAAATTCTCTTTCTTTAAAAAGTAAGAACTTGTCGCCATAGGTTTAGATAGATTTCGGAGTTTTTCTAAGATCTTTCCAATAATTCTTTCCATAATCTGCCAAAATTTCCTCTCCCTTCGCAATAGGCTTTTTAGCTACGTAAATCATCTGAAATAAAGGAGGCGTCAAAACCGAAATGAGCTCTACATTAGGAGAAAAACTATGGTTGATAAACCGAGTTAAATTACCTCTATCTCTAGCATCAATCGAAAGATCGCTAAAAGCATATTGGAAGCAATAGGGATTATCCCTCATTTTTCGATTTCTTTTTCTAACCACTCCCGTACAAGTCCCGATAAAACCTCCTTCCAAAACATTCAAAGAAGAATACAAACCAAACCCGATTTCAGAATTAACCCTCTGTAAGGTCGCCGGAATAAAAAACCCTTCCCGAATTTCCTTTTCATAAAAAGAAGCCAGCCAGCTTCTTTGAAACTCCACATCATAGACGTGATGATAAAAGGTTAATGCCTCCTGAAAGGTGGCTAGATCTTCAAAAACCAGATGAGGAAGATATTCCAGCCTACCCAAATAGGAAATATCCCCCGGAACAGAAAGAAATTCACTCCAAGATATTTTATTCTTTGAGGATGGAAAAAAATTCTTCCGATCTAAAAATTGGGCAATTTCTATAGGAGTAAGGCCTATCGAACTTTTTTGAGAAGGCAGGTTGGGTTTTTTTTGTAATACAAAAGGAACCAGTTGAGGTACATCATAAAGAACAAAAAGAGACAGCAATTTTTTCGGAAAAAAAATAGACAGAAACTTCCCACATAAAGACAAGAAGCTTCTTTTTAGAGTAAAAAACATACCTTATAAAACGTACTG
>JBAXUO010000041.1:0-10407 GCA_037129625.1 Chlamydiota bacterium | reverse complement strand
TTACACAGTTCATAAAAAATGCAATGAGATCTTGAATATCTGTAGCCCCTCTGTTTCTAAAACTACCGTTCCGGCTACAGCTCCAGTTTTACTCCAGCCTCAAACTGCCATTCAAGCTCAACCATTAGATCAAGGGCCTCTCCTCTCAACGAAAGCCGTAGCTCTAGCCACTATAGACGCGAAAAAGAACCTACAAGAGTCCAACAAGAAACTTTCAAAGTTTTTTCGTTTCTTGGCTGATAAATTTCCTGGAAAAGGGGTTATTTATGATTACCTTATTTCTTTAAGCGACTGGTTTGCTACGGGTCGTAATATTGTCAACGTAGTAGACGGTGTTCCTGTCTTTGCTACAAGCGTTATCCCGGTATTGCGAGTCATTCAAGGACTTTTATTTGTATTGCAAGGATTTGCTTGGCTCGTGGATGGAATGAATGATACGAACGTCTCTGCTTCATGTAAGGATCTTAAAGGGGCTGTTGATAATGTACTTGGATCTTTGGGAGCTGCTGAGTCGATTGCTGAAGGAGGTTTGTGGATCGCTATTGGAGTTTTAACGGCTACAGGTTCTGCAGTGGTTGCTGCTTCGTTAGTTGGTATTTTGTTTAATATTGTTTTTCCTATCTCTTTTGGAATCATGATTATTCAGGGAACTATTCGTCTAGCACAAACGGTACAGTTTCGTATGCGAATGCATACATTCCTAAATGGAATTGCAAAGGAAACAGATTCAGTTAAAAAGGCTCAAAGAATTCGTGATTTCTTTAAGGGTGAGCTTACCATTACTGAAATGGAAGAAAGAGCTATTCGATATGAAGTAAAACAACTAAATCTTCTTTTGGAAGTTCATAAAGAGCATCCTTGGATGAATATGAATCAGTTTAGTGAGGATAAATCTTGTGCAAAACAAAGGGTTTTAGATTTAAAAGAAATGCAATTAGTCAATCAAAAGATTGAAGAAAAGATTCAAAGAAAGATCCTTCGATTAAAAGCGTGTACAAGTGGAGAGTTTGTAGATCTTTTAATGAAAGTGTTCATTGAAGAAAATCCTGAAATGAATGCTATTGCTAATGATGCTAAAAAGTTACAAACACTTGTGGACATGGCTTATCAAGCCAATGCAAAAGGTATTGGTAAGGCAAGTGCTAAAATTTTAATAGGTATTGCCGGTATTATCGGATCTATTATCTCTAACTTTACCGTAGTAGGAGATATCGTTCTTTGGTCCATTTTAAACCTTTGCTTCTTTGCCTTTTTGGATTGTGCTAAAACAACAGACCCCCTCTTTGTTTGGAAGTTTACCAACAAAGAACGAATGGCTTTAGGATTGGATTTTGATCCTTCTATCCCATTTCGTGTAGAAGCCATTCGAGTACTCAGAGAAAAAGATAAAGAATATGCTGAATGGTGTAGAGATAAAATAAATGCAATTATAGATGAAACTATAAAGTCTAATGCCTTACCAAATCTGAAAGTAAAGAAAGATTTGAAAAGCAAGGTGGAATTGATTTTTGAACAATTACCTGGAAAAGTTCAACATAGTTTATATGTAACTCATGTTTGCGAAAAAATGGATGTTTTTCCAACTATTGCAGCTAAGGGCTTCCCGATACCACTGAAAGAACTTTGGCATTGGAGTGTTTATACATCTGCAAAATCAAAGAAGCCTGTAGAAGGTTTAGTTGTTGTACAGCCTACGGTTGTTCTTTCAGCTTCTACACCAGAAGCTATACCACTGCTATCTCCTACTCCACCTCCTTCACCATCATTAATTCCAACAAAAGGGAGCCCCATTCCCCTTTCTCTCCTCTCCTGAATCTAATGTTATGGCTAGTACTTAATCTCTTCTAAAGCCTTATTCTCTACATCTTGCAAATTCATCTTTTCTTGCTTTGGACATTTATCTCGTGTAACCTTAAGAAAAAGTTTTAAGGTTATATGAAAATCGAAAGATTACCCGAGCTCCTTATCAATCAAATCGCTGCCGGTGAAGTCATCGAAAATCCCTCCTCGGTGGTTAAGGAACTTGTCGAAAATGCTATCGATGCCAAAAGTCAACGCATCGTTGTAGAAATCCAAGGAGGCGGCCTTCAGCTTATCCGAGTCCAAGATGATGGAACGGGTATGACCCTTACCGATCTAGAAATGAGTATCGAACGCCACGCCACTTCTAAATTAAGGAAATTCGAAGATTTTCTCTCTTTACAAACTATGGGATTTAGAGGGGAAGCTTTGGCCTCCATCGCTTCGATTGCTAAATTGCATATCGAAAGTGCAGAAGAAGAAAAAACAGCCTCATTTATCGATGTCGAAGAAGGGAAAATTTGTAAAAAAGGATCTTGCGCTAGAACTAGAGGCACGTCCATTGATATCAAGTCTTTGTTCTATAACGTCCCGGTAAGAAAAAAATTCCAAAAATCTCTCTCCGCTTGTAGCGCAGAAATCCATCGGGTTGTGAATCGATTCGCTCTCGCCTATCCCAATGTAGGCTTTACTTTTATCTCTCAAGATAAAAAAATCTTACATCTTTTGCCCAATCAAAAACCTTTCTTAGTTGCCTTAAAAGAACGTATCGAAGAATCCATAGACCCTTCTTTTTTAGAAGGGTGTTATCAAATCTCTTTCCAAGAAGGCCCTTTAGTGATCCGAGGGTTTCTCGGAAGCCCTTCACAAACCAAAATGCATAGAGGAGGTCAATACCTCTTTATCAATCAAAGATCTGTGAGCTCTTACCTTGTCTCTTCCGCAGTAAAAGAAGCCTTTGCTACCCGCATTAATGAAAGAGATTTTCCCACTTTTGTCCTACATATCGATATGCCGGGAGATTTCGTAGACGTTAATGTCCATCCTCAGAAAAAAGAGGTCCGATTCAAAGAAGAAATTTTTCTAAAACAATCTATCCGCCAAGCTATAGAAAAAGCTTTCCAAAAAGAAGAAACGCTCTGTAGCCCCAAAATACGGTCCGATTTTGTCTTTTCTAAAATAGAAAGCGTGCAGCCTATTTCTATAAAAGCATGGGAAGGAAAAAATGAGGAACTCTTTTTATTACCACCCGATGAAAATAAAAGATTTTCCTATCGAGAGTGCCATGTGATTGGCCCTTTTTTTGTCGTTCAAGACCTTAAAAAAGAAGAACTCGTTGTGATCGATCTTTCGGGCGCTTTTGCCCGTTGCCTTTTTTCTTCTTATCAAAAGAAAGTAGAAAAAGAGAAAATTTCTCAGGCTTTATTAATTCCAGTAGTCCTTACTTTCTCCAAAGAAGAAATTATGTATTTGGAAAATGTGTTCGGTTCTGCTTTTGCAGGGTTTGAAGTTAGGCTCGTAGGAGAAAAAAACCTCTCTATCGATGCTATACCATCTTTTATGAAAATAGAAGAGGTGGAACCGTTTTTTAAAAATCTTATCAGAGGCTTTTCAGAAAAAGAGTTTGCTTTGGAAAAATCGAGAAAATTAGCTCAAAATTTATGTGCTTACGCTCGGGGAAGAAAGAAAAGATTTTCCGTAGAGGAAGCAAAACATCTTGTTGATAAACTTTTTCTTTGTGAAGATCCCTTTCAGGACCCCTTAGGTAGGCCCATCTTTTTTCCTTTGAAAGAAGAGGATTTAGCGAGGTTTTTTTAGTGAGGATGATATGCCATACAAAGAAAGAGTAAAAAAGTTTCAAAAATATTTGCAGGATGAAAAAATAGATCTTTTTTTGATCGAAGAACCGATCAATTTGCTCTATTTTACCGGATTACATTTTTCTGTTGGAAAATTATACATACATGAAAAAGGGGCAGATCTCTTTATCGACGGCAGGTATTTTCAGGTTGCTAAGGAAAAAAGTCCTTTCCCCGTACATCTTTTCCATAAGGAAGGTGATGATTCTGCTTTTGTTCTCTCTTTTGCGGGTGAGAGAAAAAAACACCTCGGCTTCGATAATGCTTATATGCATGTGGCTGCTTATGAAAAATGGCTATCTTGGACAGGAAAAAATTTTCATGTGGTCGGAAAAAATAAACCGGTAGCTAATCTTAGAGGGTGCAAAGAAGAGATGGAACTGACCCATATTAGGAAATCGGCAGATATCAATTGGAGAGCCTTCTTGTACATTTCTTCTCTTATTGAAGTAGGCGTTACAGAAGAATTTTTAGCTTGGCGATATGAGGTTTTTTGTCGAGAGCATGGGGCTTCCAAGGTCTCTTTTGACCCGATCATTGCTTTTGGAGAAAATAGCGCTCTTCCTCATTATCAGTCAGGAAAAAATCGTTTGAAAAAGGATTCTATTGTTTTGATAGATATCGGTTGTGTAGTAGAAAATTACTGTTCAGATATGACGAGATGTATTTTTTTTGGTAAAAAAGATCCCTTATTGGAAAAGATTTATAAAATCGTCAGAAACGCGCAAAAAAAAGCCATGGAGGCTGTGAGACCCGGGATTACCAATCGAGAGATCGATCGAATCGCTCGAGAGGAGATCACGAAAGAAGGGTTTGGCGATCAGTTTGTTCATGGCCTTGGACATGGAGTGGGTTTGGAAATACATGAATTTCCTTCCATAAAGTCCACAGTAGATGAGGTTATTTTACAAAAAGGGATGGTGATTACAATAGAACCCGGGATTTACATACCGGGACATGGAGGGATTAGATATGAAGATACCATCATTGTCACAGAAAACGGATCAGAAAACTTATATCCAAGAGAAGCACCTTTGGTTTGAAGCTTTAGAGTTTTTTGAAGGGGGCTTGGCTCTTTTTGATGAGAAAGGGATTTGCCTTGAGGAAAATTTGTATGTTCAGAAAATCTTTGACATCTATCCCCATCTAAAAGAAAGGGTTCAAAAAGAGGTTCTTTTCTCCCTACAAGAGAAAAAGGAAAAGGTTTGGGAAGATGGTCTTTTTTTAGGAAAGACTATCTTTCGAGAAGAAAGAGTATTTCTCTTTTTGAAAAAGAAGCCCTTTTTAGGAGAAGAATTCTGCTCTTTCCTTGTCCATGAGCTTAAAAATCCTCTCACCGTTATTCAAGGGTATGCAGAGCTGTTACAGGGTGATGGGGAAAAAGAGACGGTCATCAAAGGAAATAAGATTTTTTTCGCCGCTAAGAAAATGGAGAAAATGCTGAGGAAGTTAAAAGCTTTGGTGTTTTTGGAAAAAATAGAAAAGAAGAAATTCTCTTTACAAGAGGTTTTAAAAAAATCGGTTGAGGAACTTGCTTTTTTATACCCCCTTCACAAGGTGGAGATAGAGGGGAACTCAGATTTTTTAGTAGAGGGAGATTCGGATCTTTTTTTTCATTTAGTTTCGAATCTTGTGGAAAATGGGATGAAGTATTCTTCAGAAATGACTCCGGTTGTTATCTCTTATCAAGAAAAAGAAGATGGCTGGGAGCTTAGGATCCAGGATCGCGGGTGTGGTATGCGAGAAGAACATGTAGGGTCTATTTTTCATAAGTTTTTTCAAGTCGATTCATCTCAGAATGGAAGTGGGATCGGACTTTTCTTAGTTCATAAGATTATGGAGAGGTGTGGGGGTAAAATTTCTGTTCATTCCAAAGAAAAAGAAGGGAGTTCTTTTTCTTTGTTTTTTCAAAGAAATCCTTGATAAGGTGAGGTGCCCTTATTTACGAATGCTTGAATAAGGATCGAATATTTCCTCTCTTATTTAAGCAAACAGTAATAAGGAGGCTTTTTTATGCATAGAAGTGGTCAGTGTATTATGCAACCTACTGGATACAAAGCTTTTATACCGACTTCCCTTCCCCCGATTCCTCCAGTACAAATGGATGAAGCTCTTGAAAAACTCCTTTCAGATGCCAATATCGCCTTAGGAAGGTTAGATACTATGGGGTATTTGCTTCCAAATGTGGATCTGATTATAGCTATGTTTGTTCGGAAAGAGGCCCTTTTGAGTTCTCAAATAGAAGGCATTCAAGCTTCTTTGGAAGATATTTTTGATTATGAAAGCCATGAAACTGTAAAAAATGAACAAGATGTTCAAGAAGTCGTGAATTACATAAAAGCATTAAATCATGGACTGCAACGAATCGAAGAATTTCCGATGAGCACCCGGTTGATTAAAGAAATTCATCAAATTCTCTTATCGAATACTAGAGGAAAGGAAAAAAATCCAGGAGAGTTCAGAACTTCTCAAAATTGGATTGGTCCAGCCGGTGTTACACTGAAAAATGCATCTTTTGTTCCTCCGCCACCATTAGATGCCTTAGATGCCATGTCAAATTTAGAATTATTTTTACATAAAGAATCCAGCTTGCCTGTATTAATAGCATGCGCTCTCATTCATTATCAGTTTGAAACGATACATCCTTTTTTGGATGGTAATGGGAGATTGGGCCGATTGCTCATTACTTTTTACCTATGTTGGAAAAAAGTGATGCAAAAACCTCTTCTTTATTTGAGTTATTACTTTAAGGTTCATAGACAAGAATATTATGATCGTTTGAATTGGGTTCGAGAAAAAGGGGATTATGAGCAGTGGGTTACATTTTTTTTAAAAGGAATTATTTGGGCTTCTGAATCAGCTTTAGAAACAATTAAGAAATTACTTGCGTTAGCAGATGCTCATAAAAAATTGTTACTCAAAAAAAAGATCTCTTCTCCATTAGCTATTGCTTTACTCGAGTATTTATGTGTGAAACCTCATCTTTCTATTCAAGATGTTTCTATGCATTTTGATACGTCTTATCAAACGAGTAAAGCTTTGATGGATCATTTTGTTGAGTTGGGATTATTAAAGGAAGTAACAGGGAAGAAGCGAGGGCGTCGCTTCAGCTATTGGGAATTTATAGAATGTCTTTCGGAAAGAACTATCCCTTTCTCCTCTTAGGAAGCTTTTGAAGTGATTCAAAGGCGTTGTGGTAGATCTTCTCTTGGCTTAGATGATCTCCTTCTCTATCTTTTCTACGATCAGGCTTTTTTCAAAAGCTTCTGAGTGCTTGGGTAGAGCTCAGTCGGTTGTTATTGTTGCAGGTAACATAACTATACAAGTTGGGATAAAAACGTTTTAGCAGGAACTATGGTAGGCGACGAAGTAGAGAAGCAATCTCCTTCCTTGTAATCCATGTCAAAAACGACTTGGAAAGCAAAAGGAGCTTTGGTCATTTCCTGGTAATAATAAAGAGATTTAGAGATTCCAGCATTGGTTGATGCTTTTGCTTCTACTAAAATCCAAGGTTTTTTGTTTTTTACGATAAGAAAGTCGACTTCACGTTTTTCTTTATCCCGTAAAAAATATAGGTCATATTCTCCAAGACCTCTATCTGTCCAAAAGTGAACTGCTTTATAGAGATGAGAGGCTATGAAATTTTCAACCCGGGCTCCATAATCTTCAACCAAGGACCAATCCCAAAGATAAAGTTTGGGTTCTTTTAGAATGGATCGAGAAATATTTTTCTTCCATGGTTGAATGGTAAAGCAAAAGTAGAAAGATTTTAAAGTTTTAATCCATCTTCTAATAGTATCTACAGAAGTATTTACTTTGCCAGCTAGGGAAGTGTAATTGGTAAGTTGGCTAGCTTGCATAGTAAGAATTTCGGCTAAGATTTCCATTTGATTAAGATCTTGAATTTTTGTTAAATCTCGTAAATCCTCTGCAAACAATTGTTTGTTTCGTAATTTATTCCATCGGATAGAAAAAGACTCTTTTCTTTTTTGATACGGTTCAGGGAATCCTCCATACTGAAATAGAGCTTGAAAAGCTTCATCGGGAATTTTTTTAGACTTAGGGGCTATATCGGTTTTTCGAAGAAATGGATAGGCTAGCTCTCCAACAGACAAGGGATGCAAGCGATATAAAAAATAACGACCCATTAAACTATCGCCACCTGCTTTGTAGATATCTAAACGAGCGCTTCCCGTGACAATGATATGTAGTTTGGATCCGTATTTATCAAAAAAGCCTTTAATAAAAGTTTTCCATTTTCGGTACTTATGCAGTTCGTCAAAAATGATAATGGCAGTATCTTGGATGAGGTTTAAGGAAGAAAATACTTTATCAGCACCTTCGGTAATAAGCTTTCGATCAGTTTGAATGTCCCAGTTAAGGTAATGGGGGTTTTTCTCTTGCATGGAAACTTTTAAGCTGGTGGTAGTTTTGCCTACTTGCCTTGGTCCTACAAGAAAGAGCATTTGTCGATTTTCCTCAAAATGTTCTTCTATAACTGACTCATAAGTTCTTTTAATGGGAGGCGGTGTTTTTGCCATAAAATACCTTCTTCTGCTACTGACCATTTTAAGGGTTATCGTAAAATAGTCAAGACCAATTTACGACACCCCTTAAATTGGTCGGATTTAATATCTTTATAATAAAGGTGTTAGCGAAAAACAACTCATTTTTAATGGAGATTCTCAGTGGTTTTATGGTAGAGAATACCAAGCACATTTTCCTTTACCGTGCTGAGGAAGTTTGTTCGATTGAACTTTTGATTTTCTATGACTTAAATATTGTTTTTGTGTTTCCAGATCTCATAGATAATCATTTCTTCATAATCTTCTACACCTTTACCTTGGGCTGATAATTCATTGTGTAAGCTAACATATTTTTCAGCTAAAGACCTATCCGGGAAAAGTAAATTTTCGTTTAAAAGATCTTTATAAGAAACTAATTCATCAAGATGCCCAAAAAGTATTTCATTGAATATTGAAGAATAAATGGTCTTTTCTTCTTCACAAACCCCAACATCATAACCCACTTGAATTGCTTGTTCCTTTAAAAAAGAAGGCATTACCTCAGGGGCTGAAATAACATGTAATAATAAACAATTGCTTAACAATTTTAATTCCAAGCATTCCTCAACCATTTTCGTTAATTTATCTTCGTTTCCTTTGATCGAGTAAAATAAAATCAAGTCACCTTCAAATCCTTGGTATTTATTTACAACTTCTTCAACGGATAATTCTACAATTCTTTTATCTTTTATTAAGTTTGGCCAAAATAAACTGGAAGGAAGATGTCTTTCTATCAAAACGAGTTCATGCATAATTAACCTCTTTTAGTCACTTATTGGAACGTGTTTTGGGCCCAAGTGAATATGCTCGCCACTTTCCCAATGAGGCTTTCCTCTGTCATCCCTAGCAGGAAAATTATATTCATTTGCCCATTCAAGTAATGTGTCCGCATCAGCATTTGTAACGCCTTCTTTTCCAGCTCCCTTAACAAGATCACTTAATGATTCTTGATCCGGAGTGTGTCGTTTTTCTTCTTTTTTCTCTTCCTTTTTAGTTTCTGAGGTTGCATCTGCAGCCGCTTCACTTAATACAGCACCTAGTACCCCAAGCCCAACTTCTGCAATAGGCATATCTATCTTTTTAGCACTTTCATGGATAGCATATCCAATGGCAAAAGAAGCCGCTGTACCCACTAAAAGAGCGCCCCAGAGAACAGGACCTCCCAGAGGAATCGCTAAAGTCAATACTAAAGGAAAAGCAAATCTTCCATCAGGATCAGTGTATCGAAAGGGGTTATTTAAAAGAAAGGCATAGAGATTCATACTGTTAATGGTTCCTGCAGGATCACAGGAGATCCATCGGCCTTCATTTGGATCATAGTAGCGCTTCCCAAAATAAATGAGATTCATCTCAGGATCTAGCCTTTTACAGCTATAGCGCCAAGGATTAAAAGGCTCTTCTATATTGGTAGACTCTTCACCAAATGAATTATATTCATAAGATTGAAAAATTACTTTTTTCTCAGGATCCAAAAGATGACGAACGTTTTTTTGGATATCAAGCAACGGAACAAAAGGCTTGCCATTGAGCTCTATCGCTATCGGATCCGTGGTCCATTTGTTGATCAGTCCCGGAACGCGAAGCTGCTCTATCTTATCATTAATTTTGGCACTTGAACTAAGATATCTTGCGTCAAATTTTGAAGAAACTTCTATATCAGAAGCCCCTACAATGTCATATGAAATTTTAAGTGGCTTTGATTGCAAATTATTGAAAAAAATCTCTAAGTCTATTCCATACTTATCTTTATAGAAAGAATATTTTTTGATTATTTCTAACTTTTCGTTTATTTTATGGGTATACACTAAGGTAAGATCTGTTTTTTCGAGCTGAAATTTTGCTCCGGACAAATCATCTAAGCCAGTTAAAGAAAAAATTCTATCATTAATAAAATCTGACTTTGTTAATATTAACGGCTCTCCTTTTTCTCTAAACTCGTTAAGCTTGATTTCGGCTATACAGCCACCTACATTACTTAATGTTATGGAATATTTATCTGTCTTTATGACTGTTCTTTCTTCATCTAACGGGATAATGGCTTCGGATTGCTTGATGAGCTCGTGTTTGACGGTTTCTCCCTGCTTGGATTCAATCGGCAAAGAAGTCTGTTCTATCTGCTGGCGCGGATAGAGCTTATTCATCAGAAGCTGATATCCCGCTATAACCGAAACCGACAAAACTAC
>JBAXUO010000040.1:0-10667 GCA_037129625.1 Chlamydiota bacterium | reverse complement strand
GGACAAAAGAAGTAAGTTTGCCCGGAAATGGTAATTGCAGATGTGCTACTTCCGAAATTGCATGTCATAGCTCTCACTGTTTTCGCTCCATCTAAAGTGACATAGGCGTAGCCACTATTAAATGTAGCTGTATCTTCCGAAGTTGGATATCCGGCAGGGGTCCAATTATGAATGTCGTTCCAATATCCACCTCCACCGTTCCAAGTGAAATCATGGGAAAAAATAGAAGAACAGATTAAAAACGAAAAAAAGAAAGTCTTCATGTTTTTTTGCTTGTTTCAAATAAATATAATTTAATTTAAATTACATGAAAAGAATTTTTTAGACAGATAGAACTAGCCAAAATCAAAATCGATTTGCCGAAAAGCTTCAAAAAGACCAACAGCTACAGCATTCGAAAGATTTAAACAGCGTACACCTGTTTTCATGGGAATCGTTACAAAATGGTCCGGATAGAGCCCATTTAAAAAGAGAGGAAGCCCACTTGTCTCCGAACCAAAGATCAATATGTCATCCTTGGTATAAGAAATATCAGAATACTTTTTTTCAGCTTTGCTAGAAAAAAAATAAAAGGGTCGTTTTTCTTTTTCAAGATAAGCTTGTAAATCATCGATTTGAGTGATACAAACCTCATCCCAATAATCTAAGCCCGCTCTTTTTAATTGCCTCTGAGTGACACTAAAGCCTAAGGGACGAACCAAAATTAGATTCGAATTAGTGATGGAACAAGTTCGAACAATGTTTCCGGTATTTTGAGGTATTTGAGGTTGAAAAAGAATTATGTCCATTATCGTGTGTGCTGAGAAATTTCTTTAGCTGAAACTATCGGGGGTTCGATTTGTATCAGCTCCACTTTAAAACTTATTAGGGCATTTGGACGAAACTTTGAATCTTTTCCATATCCTAAATCCGGATGAATATACACTATCCTTTTTTCCTTTTTTTTCACTTTCTATTCCTTCTACAAGTTGTTTCATGTCAATTTCAATACCGATGGCTTCCATCTGTTTTCCAATGAGATGCCCAAGACTATTTCAAACCTTTGCTATCTCATCCTCTTTCTCTTGCCCAAAAGAAAGGCTCGTTATCAGAAAAAAGAAAAGAAAATAGAGCCTCATGCATCCTCGGATATTTGAATGTGTAATTCTTCGATTTGCTTTTCTTGAACATAAGAGGGAGTTTTCATCATCAGATCGGTCCCTTTTTGCGTTTTAGGAAAGGCAATCACCTCTCGGATATTATCGGTTTTTGCAAGCAGCATCACAAGCCTTTCGATTCCAAGAGCCATCCCTATGTGCGGAGGGGTTCCATAACCCAAAGCTTCTAAAAAAAATCCAAATCGATCTTCCATCTCTTGAGGGGAAATATCTAGAAGAGCAAATACTTTCTTTTGAATTTCACAATTATGAATACGCTGAGAACCCGAGCCGAGTTCATAACCGTTTAAAACTAAATCATAAGCAAGCGCTCTGATCGAAAGAGGATCGGAATCAAGCTTTGACATGTCATCGAACCGAGGAGAGGTAAAAGGATGCCTTTCTGTTTGATAGAAAGGACTATCGGGTATTTTCGAAAATAAAGGAAAATCAACGACCCATAAAAATTTGAGAAGATTGGGGTCGATGCATTTTTTTTCCTTGGCAATATGACGCCTTAAATGGTCTAGCGCTTGGTTTACCTTGCTTTCTTCTTCTACGGCAATAAAAACAATATCTCCGTTTTTTACATTAAGTCTTTTTTCTATTTCAAGAAGTAAGTCAGGCGAGAAATATTTCACGATAACAGAGGAAAATCCTTCTTCCGTCTTTTTCATCCATGCCAGTCCCGGTATTCCAAATTTAGATACAAAAGAAGTGAGATCGTCGATTTCTTTTCTGGAAAAAGAGGCCCCTTCTGCCACGCAGATAGCTTTGGCAATCGATCCATATTCTAGCTGTTGCTGAAGGAGGCTGAATGTGGACTTTTGTATAATGTCATCGATACGACTAAAAGGCATTCCAAAGCGAAGATCGGGTTTGTCTGTTCCATATTTTTCTAAACATTCATCATAGGTCATTTTTTGAAAGGGAGTTTCAATATCGATTTGTAAACAAGTCGAAAAAAGAGATTTCATGAGATCTTCGACTAAAGGATACAAATCATCAGGTGTTGCAAAACTCATTTCAAAATCAATTTGTGAAAATTCCAGTTGACGATCGGCTCGAAGATCTTCATCACGAAAACAGGGAGCGATTTGAAAATATTTGTCCAGTCCGCCCATCATAAGAATTTGCTTATAAAGTTGGGGGGATTGAGGGAGAGCATAGAATTGACCGGGGTGGATTCTTGAAGGAACTAAAAAGTCTCTGGCTCCTTCCGGAGTTGATTTTGAAAGAATGGGAGTTGCTATTTCTAAAAATTCTTTTTCATCGAAGAATTTTCTTATGGCAAAAATAGCTTTATGTCGAAGTTGAAGATTGTTTTTGATGGCTCCTTTTCTCATGTCGAGATATCGGTATTGCAATCGACGGTCTTCATGAACTTCGTCAAATAAAGAAAAAGGAAGAGGATTAGCGGGGGAGAGAATTTCGATTTCCCGTACTTTGACTTCTAGTTCTCCGGAGAGAATATTGGGATTGATCATATCCGGCGAACGAAGAGAAACCTCTCCAACAATAGAAATTACCCATTCATTGCGAGTGGTAGAAGCTATTTCGAGAGATTTAGGAGCTAATTCAGGATTGAAAACAAGCTGGATAATACCGTAACGATCCCGTAAATCAATAAAGATGACTCCTCCATGATCTCGTCTTCGATCTACCCAACCGGATAGACAAATCGTTTGGCCCACTTCTTTTTTGGTAATTTCACTACAAAGATGGGTTCTTTTTTTCTTCATGATTTTTCCTTTGGGGACATATTCCAAAGCTCTTGCATCGTCGATGGAAATGCAGTTAGATCTATGGAGTATTCTTCACGAGTGAAAAGGTTTTTTAGTTATATTTTTTTCTTTTCCATTTCTTCACTACCCAAAATGGCAATAAAAGACGCATGTAATTTATTGGCGTGTTGCAAAGCTTTTTGTATTTTTTTGCTCTGCAGCTCGATTTCCGTCGGAATGGCGTGGTGTCTTAATTCAAATCCCATCTGAATAGCCATTTCTCGAGCACTTTCTTCTAAAGGAGCGATGTAAACAAAAGGGGAATTAATATTTGGAAAAGAGATCTTTTCCTCGTCCATGGATTGTAAAATTCTTTCGATTCCCGTTCCAAAACCAACTCCGGAAAGATTAGGTCCGCCAAAAGTCTCGAGTAGATTATCATATCTACCACCGCCGCCGAGAGCGCATTGAGCTCCTTTGGATTGCCCTTGGACCTCAAAGACAGTGTGAGTATAGTAATCAAGACCTCTGACGAGTTTGGGATTGATTGTATAGGGAATAGAAAGAAGGGTTAATAGATGTAATACGTTATCAAAGTGTAGTTTGGCTGTAGGGCTTAAGAAATCTAAAATAGAAGGGGCTTTCGCAACAATAGGAATATCTTCTTCCCCTTTAGAATCAAGAATACGCAAGGGGTTTTTTTCAAATCGTTCCTGACTTTCTACTGAAAGTTGGGGTAGAAAAGGCCTTATATAATCTTGAAGAGCTTTTCGGTAGTTATTTCTAGTTTCGAAATCACCAACGGAATTGATATGTAAAGAAATGTTTTTTAAACCCAGCCGTCGATAGAGTTCCATGAGAAGATCGATGGTTTCTACGTCTTGTTCAAAAGAGGGATTTCCAATGATTTCTATACCAAATTGGTGGTGATGACGATACCTGCCGGCTTGGGGTCTTTCATAGCGGAACATGGGTCCTATGTAATAGAATTTATGGAAACTGCTGATATTGGCCAAATTATGTTCGATGAAGGCTCTCATAAGAGAGGCAGTTCCTTCGGGTCGTAAAGACATGGAACGATCGGCTTTATCAAGAAAAGTGTACATTTCTTTACTGACGATATCCGTGGTCTCGCCGACTCCTCTTTGGAAGAGTTCTGTTCTTTCAAAAACAGGGGTGCGGACTTCTTTTAACGAATAATCGTGAGCGACTTTTCGCATGATTTGTTCGACATATTGCCATCTTTCAGATAGTTGCCAGGTGTGTTCTACGCCATAAGGAAGAATATCAAATAATCCTTTAGGAATTTGGTATTGCATAAAGCCTCTCTATATGTATCTATAATTATTATACAAATATAAGAGATTTGTTAAAAGAAATCCAAGTAAGTTTATTTATGCAAGATCGTGCCGCCGTACACAGATCCTAAAACTTCGCTTCCGTTGAAGAGGAGGACCTCTCCTTTTTTTGATTCGAAAGTGATGGATCCTTTGACTTTGGAATGGTCGTGAAACTCGAGAGTTTGGGAAGAGAAGCTTAGTGCTTTTTTCTTAACGTCGATAGATTCTAGAGTACATCCGGAAAAGGAGGCTTTTTCTGCAGTAAGGGAAAGTTCATTTTGAAAGATTGTGTTATGCGCATCGATAGTTCCATGGATGATAGCCGTTCCTTTAATAATAGAATTCTTTAAGTGGGCGCAGCCATTGGCGACCAGGTTGCCAATTTCTGCGTTTTCCGCTTCTAAGTGTCCATTGATATGGACCGTATCAATGATGTGAGTTCCGTTTAGGTGAAGAAATCCATCGGATCGTATGGATGCGAGGGTTTCATTTCCAAAATGAGTCATGCCGAAGGAAGTCTTTGGAGGGTTTTGTGTTTTTTCTGAAGAACTTTGGAAGGAAAGTAAGAAAAAGAAAATGGAGAGAAAAAAAAGTTTATATTTCATGTTTTTGATGTTCCTCAATAAGGGTTATCCATTTTTTTAGTAAGCTGGAAACAGGGTCTTTTTGATATTGAAAATGGAGATCTTGCAATATGTCCATATAAGGAAATGGGGACCATTGTAAGCCGGCATATTCGGCAAGATAATAACATAGGGTATATTCTTGGTTTTCCGGGTAGGCGGAAAATTCTTTTTTTAGGGTGTTGATAAGTTCTATGGGAAATTTTGTGGCAGAGCTTTTTTTACTCTCTTCCAGAAGGTGGTTCCAGTTCTCTGAGATTTCTTTTAAGAATTCAGAATCTTGGGATAGGTTTTCTTTGCAGAGGGCAAGAAGGGATTGTTTAAATTTTTCCAAGTAATCATCTGAATGGGAGACTGTTTCGGTCATGGATTTGGGGAACAGTTTGGAAAAGACGCCGGCAATGCAAGAAAAGACATACAGAAGGTAGGATTTTTTATTTTCTTGTTCTAGGGCGTCCCAATCTTGTTGATTTTTATTGGCGTTTTCTTTTTTTTCTTGAATGGGAGGTACTTTTACATTTTTGTATGGATCTTTGTCAATGGGGGGCTTAAAATCGACCATATAAATTTTCCTGTCTTTTCTTATAATCTCTTTATGAGAAAAAAAAGATTAATTTGCAATTTCTATTTGTTATATCAAATAGATTTTTTTGTAAATAAAAAAATATATTATATCATTTTTGTTATTTCTGAATAAAAAATAGCAGGTTCTTTGAAATTGCTTGTAAGGCACTTAGGAAAAGGCTTGCAAATTTAAGAAAAATTGGTTAGACCTCTCTATAGAAAAGAAGGCTTTTTTGATAGGAAAGTCATTGACAGTGTATTTGGCAAAAATTTAAACTTTTACTGCCATGAGCAATCTTCAAAGGTTGTACAAAAGGAGAAAAATATGAGCGTTTTGGATTTGTTAAAGCCGGCCCCTAATCGAGAAAAAATTCAAGATGAAGCTAAGGTGAAGAAAGAGTATAAGTATTGGCGGCTTCGTACTTTTTATGGGATGTATATAGGTTATGCATTCTACTATTTTACTAGGAAAAGCTTTACGTTTGCTATGCCGGCTATGATCAGAGATTTAGGCTTTGACAAAGCTCAACTTGGGATGCTAGGTAGTATCTTGGCGATTTCTTATGGCGTAAGTAAATTTTTAAGTGGAATTATTAGTGATCGGTCGAACCCTAGATATTTTATGGGCATCGGGCTTATATTGACGGGAATCTTCAATATTTTTTTTGGTCTTTCTTCTGTTTTTTGGCTGTTTGCTCTTTTCTGGGGATTGAATGGATGGTTCCAAGGATGGGGATGGCCTCCTTGTGCAAAACTTTTAACTCATTGGTATTCGCAATCGGAAAGAGGTCGTTGGTGGAGCATTTGGAGTACTTCTCATAATTTAGGAGGGGCGATAATCCCGATTGTTTGTGCTTTTTTAGCGCAATCCTTCGGCTGGCGTTATGCTTTATATGTGCCCGGTCTTTCTTGTATTTTTATTGGTTTTTTTATCATCAATCGACTTCGGGATACTCCCGAGTCTTTAGGTTTGCCTAATGTAGAAAAGTTTCATAATGAACCTGTGAAGGTGGTTGATGAAAATCGGTTGGCTCTTTCTTCTAAAGAAATTTTAGTTGATTATGTTCTCAAAAATAAATTTATATGGGTTTTGGCCATTTCTTATTTTTTTGTATATGTTATTCGACAGGCCGTGAATGATTGGTTATTTCTTTACTTGATTGAAAAAAAAGGCTATTCGATGACAGTGGCCAGTTCCACTGTATTTTGGTTTGAGGTCGGGGGCTTTTTCGGTATCTTGTCTGCCGGATGGTTTTCAGATAAAATCTTTCGCGGAAGGCGGGGACCGGTTAATGCTTTATTTTCTCTTTGTGTGATTGTCGCAATCATATTGTTTTGGAAAAATCCTGGAATTAATATTTTACTCGATTCTTTTTTGATGGGCATGATGGGATTCTTTGTTTTTGGGCCGCAAATGCTTATTGGAATAGCGGCTGCAGAGCTTTCTCATAAGAAAGCTGCCGGTACAGCTACAGGATTTGCGGGAACGTTTGCTTATCTTGGGGCTGCTATGGCCGGAGGTCCCTTGGGCTGGGTTACGGAAAGATATGGATGGGAAGGCTTTTTTGTTGTCTTAACGTTTTGCGGTGTGATGGCTTTTCTCATCTTGTTACCACTTTGGACTGTTAGTTCGAATCCAAAAATGGTAGAATCATAAGAATGGATGCAGGGGGAGATTGTTTTCTCTCCTTGCTGTAGTTTAAGGCAAAATCATGTGGATATCTCTTCATGTACATTCTCAATATTCTCTTCTAGATTCTACGATATCTCCATCGGGAATTGCTAAAAGAGCTAAAGAATGTGGGATGAAAGCTGTCGGATTAACCGATAGCGGTAATTTTTATGGAGCGATTGATTTTTATAAAACCTGCACGTCGATAGGTATTCAACCGATTATTGGCTGTGAGATTAAAGTCGCAACCACTTCTCGAAAGGAAAAAAAAATATCTAACAAAGATTTTTCGATTGTTCTTTTAGCTCGAAATGAAAAAGGATATAAAAATCTTTGTAAAATTTCTTCAGTGGGGTATTTGGAAGGTTTTTATTATCATCCACGTGTAGATAGGGAAATTATCGAGAAATATAGCGAAGGGTTACTTTGTCTTTCCGGAGGAATCCTAGGGAGTGTTGGAAAATTTGCTCTGGAGTGTTCTGAGGATAAGTTTGTAGAAGAGGTTCTTTGGTATCAAAAGATTTTTGGTGAGCATTACTACTTTGAATTACAACGCCATCAGATGCGTGAAGCAGATATTGAAAAAGATCGGATGCGCCAGGAAGGTTGGGCTTTTCAAAAGTATCTGGATTATGTTCGGGATCAGGAAATAATAAATCAAAAATTGATCGAAGCTTCTAAAAGATTTTCCATTCCCTGTGTGGCGACGAATGATGTTCATTACAAGGAGAGGGACGATTGGAAGGGCCATGAGATTCTTTTAAATATCCAATCCGGAGAACCTTGTGAGATGTGGGAAGTCGATTCTTTGGGGAATCCAAAAGCCAGGGTTCCGAACCCTAAAAGAAGAGTATATTCCAGCCATGAGTTTTATTTTAAGTCTCCGGAGGAGATGAAAGAGCTTTTTTTAGATATTCCTGAAGCTATTCAAAATTCCGTTTTGATTGCAGAAAAGTGTCATTGTGTTTTGGATTTTTCTACCAAACATTATCCTGTTTTCGTTCCTCTACAAATGGAAGGGGTAGAGGTTAGTAAAGAAGAGCGGCAAAAAGGGGCTAATGAATATCTCTATCGATTATGTCAAGAAGCTATTTCTGATAGGTACACAGAGAAACATTTAGAGAAGGTTAAACAAAGGTATCCTACAGAAGACCCATTACAAGTAGTTCATAAACGGTTGGATTATGAGTTTTCGATTATTTCGACTAAGGGGATGTGTGATTATTTACTGATAGTTCATGATTTCATTTCTTGGGCCAAAAAAAAGGGGATTTTTGTGGGACCCGGGAGAGGGTCGGCAGCGGGGTCTATTTTATGTTATCTTTTAGGAATTACAGATATAGAGCCTTTACGTTTTCATCTTTTTTTTGAAAGGTTTATTAATCCTGAGCGTATTTCCTATCCTGATATTGACGTAGATATTTGTATGGACCGGAGGTCGGAGGTTATTGAGTATACTTTACAAAAATATGGTCGAGATAAAGTTGCGCAGATCATTACTTTTGGAACGATGAAGGCCAAAATGGCTATAAAGGATGTGGGAAGGGTTTTGAGCGTACCGCTTTCAAAAGTGAATGCCATAGCTAAGTTGATACCTGAGGATTTTAATATTACTTTGGAAAAGGCTTTGGAAATGGATCCTGAATTAAAAGCCTTTTATGAAAAAGATGAAGAAGTTCGTCTTGTTGTGGATATGGCAAAAAAGGTAGAGGGATCGATACGCAATACAAGTACCCATGCCGCGGGAATTATTATATCGGCATCATCTCTTATGGAGCATGTGCCTCTTTGTACGGCTAAGGATTCGGATATGTTGGTGACTCAATTTTCTATGAAGCCTATAGAAAGTGTGGGTATGTTGAAAATTGATATTTTGGGTCTTAAAACTTTAACATCGATCCAGAAGGCTATTGAAAATATTACTGAGAGTTCGGGAAAGAAGATTGATTGGATTAGTTTGCCGTTGGATGACAAAAAGACTTTTCAGCTCCTAAATCAAGGAAAAACATTGGGAGTGTTTCAGCTAGAATCCGGAGGTATGCAAGAACTTATTAAGCAGCTCCATATAGATTGCATAGAAGAGATTATCGCTATTGAAGCTTTGTATCGTCCGGGACCTATGGACATGATCCCATCATTTATACAAAGAAAACATGGTAAGGAAAGTATTGATATCGAACATCCCTGGATGAAAGAAATTTTGGCTGAGACCTATGGGGTGATGGTTTATCAAGAACAGGTTATGCAAATTGCGAGTAAGTTAGCGGATTATAGTTTGGGAGAAGGCGATGTCCTTCGTCGGGCTATGGGAAAAAAAGATAAACAGGAGATGGAAAAGCAGAGGGAAAAGTTTACCAAAGGGTGTAATAAGAATGGGATTAGCGAGGAGATTGCGATAAAGGTTTTTGAGAAGATTGAGCGTTTTGCTTCGTATGGTTTTAATAAGTCCCATGCGGCGGCATATGCTTATTTATCGTATGTCACAGCTTACCTTAAAGCGAATTATTCTCATGCTTGGATGGCTGCTTTAATGACATGTGATAGAGATGATGTGTCAAAGATCGCTAAGTTTATTCGAGAATGTCAGGCTATGAATATAGCGATATTGCCTCCCGATGTGAATGAAGCAGGATTGGAATTTAAGCCGACAAAGTCCGGTATACGATTTGCGATGACAGCGATAAAGGGCGTCGGAGAGGGAGTGGTAGAGGCGATTATTGAAGAGAGAAAAAGTAAAGGATCTTTTAGTTCTTTAGAAGATTTTATTCGTCGGATAGATAAGAGTCGTGTTGGGAAAAGGGGGATAGAACTTCTTGTGGAAGCGGGAGCTTTTGATTATACCGGTTGGTCTCGAGATGCGCTCAAAGAGAGTGTGGATAGTATGTATGAGACTTTTTTGCGAGAGCAAAAAGAAGAACAACAAGGGATTATGAACTTTTTTTCGATGTGGGAAGAAAAGAAAAGTATAGAAGCTCCAACGCCGAAAAAGAATTCTTCTACATTGGAATTATTACAAAAAGAGAAAGAATTGTTGGGCTTTTATTTGACCGGTCACCCGATGAAGAGTTATCAAAAAGTTTTGGATCGGCTTTCTATTATTCCTTTAAAAGATTTTATTCGGTTAGATCCCGGGAGTGTCGGGCGTATTGCTTTTGTAGTTGAAGATGTGAAAACTAAGATTGCTTCGAAATCACAGAAGAAATTTGCGATTGTGACGATTAGTGATGGGACGGAGCAATTTGAGTTGCCTATTTGGTCTGAGATGTATGAGGAAAAGGGGGATTTGATCCAAGAGAATCGGTTGCTTTGTGCGGTGGTGTCGATAGATAAAAAAGAGGGAGAAATTAAACTTTCCTGTTCCTGGCTCTCGGATGTGACGACTGTGAATGATTCGTCTATTAGTTCATGTGACAGTGCCTTTGACGTGGCTAAGGGGCAAAGTCAGAGATCTACCAGGACATCTAAAAGATCGCAGGAAAAAAAAGCGGCTTTGGGAAAGGTAGAAAAGCCAGTTTCTTTGCTAGAGATTTATTTAGATATAGAAAGAGTGAGACTCTCGCATATTGTTACGATCAAGAAATTATTTCAAGAGCATTCCGGGATGACAG
>JBAXUO010000004.1:0-19655 GCA_037129625.1 Chlamydiota bacterium | reverse complement strand
AATAGGCTCATTCGCAAATGGGCCCAACACCAAAGGAACCTCTCGCTTAATTATACCCCCCTTCTCACACGCAATCGCTTCTAACGTATCTCCCAAAATATGCATATGATCCCAACCAATAGATGTAATAACAGAAACTATAGGATCCACCACGTTCGTAGCATCATACCTTCCGCCAAGACCCGTCTCCAATACCGCAAACTCCACTAACTGATCGGCAAAATACATAAATGCTAAAAGTGTAGAAATTTCAAAAAAAGAAAACTCTATCGGAATCTGAAAGATCCTCTCTAAATATTTGACAACCTCCTCTTCGGAAATCATCAAACCATTTATCGAAATTCTTTCTCGATAGGAAGAAATATGCGGAGATATATAAAGACCTACTCGATAACCTTCTAAAGAAAGAGCCTTAGCCACCTTCGTACAAACTGACCCCTTTCCATTCGTCCCGGCCACATGAATACTTTCAAACGCCTTCTCAGGATGCCCGACAAATTCCAATCCTCTTTTCATCTCATCCAAAGATGGAATCTTTTTAGATGGCAAATCACTGATTCTTTTTATCCACTCTCTATAGGTCGCCATAAAATATCAAAAACCTCTTTTCCAACCCAAGAACACCCTATCGGAATATTCAATCTGTATTTTCCATGAAAATCAGAGCCTCCCGTCACAATCCATCCCTTCTTTTTTCCCAACTCCACCCATTTTTTCTCTCGATAGGAAAAAAGCTTCGCATAATACCCCTCCAACCCATCAAACGGCATCTCTAATAATTCAATCTCTAACTGATAATTCCTTATCAATTGAGGATGGGCTAAAATAGCTTTCCCTTTGGCTTCATGAATTTCATAGATCACTTCTTCTGTAGAAAATTTCTCCCCTTTTTCGTAACAAGATCCCGCCTCATGTAGATAGTAAGAAAAAGCCTCTGCTATACTTTTTACATACCCCTTCTTCCAAAGAATCGAAGCTATCCCCAGTCGCCCATTTGTCATTTCTTCTTTAGATAAAAATAAATCCTCTTCTGTAATAAGAAACCCTTTATCCATAAGTTTTTGGATAATTTTTTGATTCCGTTCCTTACGCCGTTTCTGAATCTGTTCTAAAAATTGAATAAACCGATCGGTTTTCTCCCATCCATAGGCCAAGACATGAACGCTCTCTCCAATATGTTCCGATGATAATTCCACACCTAAAACAATTTCAAGACCAACCTCTTTTGCCTTTTGAAAAAATGAAGTTGTATAGGCCCCTATTGTATCATGATCCGTAATAGACAAGCCTTGCAGATTTGCTTCTTTAGCGAGAATTATCATCTCGTCCGGTGAATAGGTTCCATCAGAAAAATTACTGTGAGTATGTAAATCAGCCCTAAAACTCACCTCACCCCACTTTGGTATGGCACGTAAATAACCTCGTGACTCAAGTTAACTTGAGATTTCTGAAGAACTTCTTCTTTCACATGGGCAATTAAATTCTTCATATCTTCAGAGCTTGCCCCTCCGGCATTGATTAGAAAATTCGCATGGATTTCAGATACTTTTGCCCCACCGATCTGCTTCCCTTTTAAACCACACTTTTCAATCAGATATCCGGCAGAACCATTTTTAGGATTCTTAAAAATACATCCCGCACTTCTCTCTTTATAAGGCTGTGTTGCCTTTCGATATTCCATCATCTTTTCCATAATCTCTTTTGCTTTCAGATTCTCTTCAAGCAAAAAAGTAGCTCCCACAATAGCCCCTCCCTCTCCATTCAAAGAGGAAAATCGATAATCAAACTTCAAATCTTCCTTCAGAAATTGTTTTAGCTCCCCATTCAATGTTAAAAAAGATACAGACTCTAAAACAGCAGACACACTACTTCCCGAAGCTCCCGCATTCATACAGATTGCGCCACCCACTGACGCCGGAATTCCTGCAGCAAATTCTAATCCGGAAAGATTTTTCTCAACGCTCTCTCTTCCTATCGAAGGAAGTCCTGCCCCGCCTTCGGCTCTCACTCTTTTCCCTTCAATGGAAAAACCTTCCATTTTATTATGAATCACAATTCCATCAAAACCTCGATCATCAAACAAAAGATTCGAGCCCCTGCCAACCATCAAAAAACGAACTTTTTCTTTACGAATAAAAGAAAAAGCCTCTTTCAAATCTTCCAAAGTTTTTACAGATACAAAAAATCGAGCCGCCCCACCTATCCCAAGTGTTGAAAAATTACTAAGGGACACCCCAGTTTCCAACTTCATTTGACCTCTTCTTTTTCTCGATAGGCAGCATCTAAAATAGCATTCACAAAATCTGCGCTCTCACGAGTAGCAAATTTTCGACTCAAGCGAATCGCTTCAGCTAAAGCCACTTTAGGTGGTACATTTTCTGTTTGATAAAAAAGTTCATATAATCCCAAACGAAGAATATTAAGCTCTACACGACAAATCCTTTCCAACCTATACTCCGTCGAATGTTTGCGTATCTTGCTATCAATGACCGGCAAGAATTCACGCATGGAAACAACATAATCTCTAGCCGATAACACAGTTTTTTTTGTCACTTTTAATTGTTCCATTATAAATAAAACATTTTCATCTCCGCCCATATCAATCAAATCGGAACTATATATTAAAAGAAAAACAATTTCGCGAATTTTTTGTTGTGGCAATGACATAATACCCCAAAGTCTTACAAGTTTTATATTCTAACAAAAATCAACATAGAAAACATCTTTCTTCATCAAAATCTTTTCTTGCCTTTCTCAAAATTTCTTGATAACCTCAAAACAGGGATGGCAAATTATGTTAGGAATTTTTTTAGATTCAGAGACAAATGGTTTAAATCCGCAAAAGCACCGCCTTTTGGAAATTGCCTATAAAATTATTGATCTTTCAACAGGAAAGTTGATAGCTGAATATGAATCTATTCTATTACAACCCAAAAAAATTTGGGTAAAAAGTGATTTAAAAAGTCTAGAAATCAACGGTTTTACCGAAGTTCTTGTTTCCACAGGAAAAAAAGAATCCATAGTAGCTAAAGAAATTCTTACCTCTTTTAAAAATCACAAAATCGGACGTAAGAATGCAATATTCATTTGTCAAAATCCCTCTTTTGACAGGATGTATTTTTCCCAACTTATACCTTTTGAAAAACAAGACTTCCTACAATGGCCTTACCACTGGCTGGATCTCGCATCCATGTACTGGGCCATTACAATCAAATCCTTAAAAAGTAAAAAAGAAAAACTCCCTCCCGGCTTAGGCCTTTCTAAGGATTCCATGGCAACTCATTATAAGCTTCCTAAAGAAGAAAAGCCTCATCGAGCTATGAATGGCGTCAATCATCTGATTCTATGTTACGAAGCGATCGTAGGCTTCCCTCGAAAAGCTTAACAACTTAGCACTAAAAAATCGCAACATTTTTGATCCCTCTTACCTATCTTATTAATTATAATAAATTCCTGCCGCAAAAAGTAAAAAACTTCTTACCTTCATCGAGAAATAAATTTTAACCTTCTAAAATATTATACCGGATGCTGAACAGGAGAATCTTTCTTTGGAAGATTCTCCTTCACAATCTTCACCGCCTCTTCGTAGGGCTCTTCATATAAATCTAATAAACTTTCTGTTACAGGTTCGGCTTTGTTGTAATAGATCTTATCACGCGCTTGAAATACAAAAACAACGCTGCCATCTGTAAGCGGAGAATTATCTTTTTTTCCAAATGAAATAGAAACTCTCAACATATTAGCTTTAAAAGGGTATTCTCTTAAAAAAGGGCGTATTTTATCATGAGAATTAATAATTTTAAGTAACTTTTGAATAGCGTTAACTTCATATTCTCTCGCCTGTTCTATTGAAGCTCTTTGATAAGCCATAAATTTCACCGATATTTCTTCCACATCATGAGCCATTCCTCCACCACTACCTATGCATGTAAATCCATATTCCTTTTCAATTTCATTCACAAAAACTCTAATAATCTCATTGGCGTATTGAAGATATATTGGAGATTCTCTTTCTGTCATGTTGGCCTCTACCTTTGAGCTCAAAAAAAACATACCTAAAATCATGAATAATAATTTAGCGTGTTTTAGCATCATAAAAACCATAATCTTTTCGTATTTGTTTAATTTCCTCTTTTAAAGCCCCCGATAGGTCTTCCCCAAAAAGGAATGATCACCTGTAAACAATCCTTGTTCATGCCAAAAGGTACTACAAGGAATCACATTAATATTATACCGGATGCTGAACAGGAGAATCTTTCTTTGGAGGATTCTCCTTCACAATCTTCACCGCCTCTTCGTAGGACTCTTCCAAAAGGATTCTCCGAGTCCCTGAGTTTGGTTCTTCAGCATAATAAAAAATTCTATTTTTTACCTGAAAGACATGAACCACACTACTATCATCATATGCAGAGTTGTCATTTTTTCTAAATGCGATCGAAACCTCCGCTCTATTTACCTTGAAAGGATATTCTCTAAGAAACGGACGTATTTTCTCATGGGCATTTATCATTCTCAAAAACGTTTCCGTAGCATTCACTTCTAATTCTCTCGCCTGCTCTATTGTAGCTCTTCTATATGCAATGAATTTAACTGAAATTTCTTCCACATCGTGAGGCATTTTACCTCCATTTCCAATGCAAACCAATTCAAAATCTTTTTCCATCTCTTTTGCAAATGACTGAATAATTTGATTAACAAATACCTCATAATCGACAGTTTCTTCTTTTTTAGTCATATTGCCCTCTACATTGCAGTACAAAAAAAACATAAAAAAAACAAAGAAAAAAACCTTAACGTGTTTTGGCATTATAAAACCCATACTTACTACTTAATTCCTCAATCTGATCTTTTAAAGCCCCTTGGTAAGTCTTCCCCAAAAAAGAGTGATCACCTGTAACCAATCCTTGGCTATACCAAGACGTGTTACAAGGAATCACTTTAATATCATAATTTGAGTTATTCAAATAAGGCTCTGCATATTTTTTTGTCACTCTATCATCAATTGGAGATTCTCTTTCTGTCATGTTGGCCTCTACCTTTGAGCTCAAAAAAACATACCTAAAATCATGAATAATAATTTAGCGTGTTTTAGCATCATAAAAACCATAATCTTTTCGTATTTGTTTAATTTCCTCTTTTAAAGCCCCCGATAGGTCTTCCCCAAAAAGGAATGATCACCTGTAAACAATCCTTGTTCATGCCAAGAGGTACTACAAAGAATCACTTTAATATCATATCGGATGCTGTACAGGAGAATCTTTCTTAAGAGGATTCTCCTTCACAATCTTCACCGCCTCTTCGTAGGGCTCTTCATACAACTTAACAAGATCTTCTTTGACCAACGTAGCTTTATAGTAAAAAATTTTATCTCTTATTTTTGAAACATAAGCAACACTTCCATCAGTAAAAGCAGAATTATCCACTTTATTAAATGCGATAGAAACTTCAACTCTATATGTTTTAAATGGGTATTCTCTTAAGAAAGGCCGTATTTTCTCGTGATCATTTATCATTCTCAAAAGCTTTTCCGTAGCTTTCACTTCTAATTCTCTTGCTTTCTCAATTGAAGCTCTTCTATACGCTATAAATTGTACTGAAATTTCTTCCACATCGTGAGACATTCCGCCTCCACTACCAATACATGTAAAGCCATATTCTTTTTCGATTTCATTCGAAAAAGAACGAATAATCTCATTGGCATATTGAAGATAAATTGGAGGCTCTTTTGCGCTCATTTGTCCACTCACAAATAACATTAAAAAGAAAACATATAACCTACCGTGTTTTGGCATCATAAAAACCATATTTTTCCCTTAAATCTTGAATTTGTTGATGATAAGCACCCCGATAGGTCTTTCCCAAAAAGGAATGATCACCAGTAAACACTCCATGTTTATGCCAAGAGGTGCTACAAGGAATCACATTAATATCATAATTTGAGTTATTGATATAAGGCTCTGCATATTTTTTTGTCACTCTATCATCCTCCGAATACACATTTCTTACACGAAATGCATAATTCATAGGAACCGGCAATGCTGGTGCTATGGCAAAAAGGTACATATGCTTTTGTATAAGCACCTTTTGATCATCAGTCATCCCTTCTATCGAGCGAAGAGCTATCAAACCTCCTTCGCTATGGGCAATGTGCAGCCAAAGTGTCAAAGGATTAATCTTTTCTATGTGTTGCGCTATCGATACCATCACTTGCCTTGTTCTAGACACTATAGGGGTTTCTTCATTATCTCTTTCCTTTTTGTACCTTTTTACGTCCTTCTGTAAACCTTCCGTCTTATTATAGATACCAATAAATAATGTTCCCTCTGATATTTTACTCACTATAGATTGACAATTCTTAGAATAATCTGCAATCGTTGTGTTTATCCCATTCTCCGCTGATACTAAAGAAAATACCCCGCCGGATTTAGGAATCAAATCCCCAAAATGTTCTACAATGTTAACCTTTCCCTCTTTTAATTCCTCAGGGGTGTATTGAAGCTGATGAAAATAATTACATGAAATCACCCAATCCACTTGCACCCCTTGTATCGAACCCTTACAAGTAACCACATGATTTATCTGATCCGAAAACATCAGAGCATGAGTGGGTATTTCAATGCTAAAATCAGAAAAGGTTGAATCCGAAACTAACCCAAAAAGATCTAATCGATTCAGAGGGCTATTCAAAGCATATATGTAGAGATTCGCCCCATCTGAAAAACCGGAAGGGTCCGGTGTCAAAAAACGTCCAAGCGAAGGATCATAAAACCGCTTTCCAAAAAAAATAAGACTCTCTTCACTTCGCTTTGAACAAAACCGCCAAGGACTTATCGCACTTTTAGAAAGCGCCTCCTTCCCAAAAGCATTCATCGAATAGGTCTCAAGTAACACTCCTGAGCTAGAAAGCAGTCCAATAATGTTTCCATTAAAATCATGAAGCGGAACATACAGATTGCTATTTATTTCCATAGCAACGGAAGCTCCAATATCCCCCTTCACCCCAAGACCTAAAATCTTAAGATCGATCATCCCTTTTTCAGAATTCAAACTTCCAATTTCCATCTCTTGGTCATAGAGATAAAAAACCTTTCCCCTGGAATTAAATAAATTTTCTTCTTTTATAAAAACTTCTTTCGAAACCAGACGGGAAAAGGGATCGTAGACAAAAAGGACTTTCTTTAAGCCATCATTTATCTCTGTTAAACGATTTAAGGCATCATAATTATACGAAACATTCCCGCTCAAGGTTATTTTTTTCGTAGGATTGCCATTCAGATCATACTCAAAGGCCGCATCGGAGGTCGAAAGGATCTGATTTAAATCATTCACCTCAGCTTGAGCCGGATTGCCCAAAGAATCAAAACTATAGGGATCATTTCCTTCTTGAAGAAGTTGATCCAAAGAGTCATACACATAATCCTTGTCACCTAAAAGAGTATTTTCCTTTTTCATCACAAGCCCGGAAAACCCATACGAAATAGTTTGCCCCATCCATGATGAGCTCTGTGCTTTTGGACGCTCCAGCAAATCATGAGTGGTCGTAATAACCCCCAGATTACCTACCAACTCTTCTTTAGAAACATGACCATTGACATCGAATTCGAGATATTTATGCTCATACAGAACTTGCCCATTATCCCTTTGTCGCTGTACTGATGTTATGTGAGAGCCTTTATACAAATAGGCTATTTTAGAGCCATCCGGAAGTGTAAATAGTCTACATCTTCCATAGCTGTCATATTCCCAATGGAGAAGGCCTAAAGAGCCCTTTTCTTGAATTACCTGACCAAAAGGGTTATACTGCCTCTCTAATTGGGCATGATGAATCAAATCGTTGATCTGAATCGGATAAGGCCCTTGGTTATAAAAATACCGATCATGAATTGTTGCATCTGAACTTGTCAGCTCAAGCAAGCGATCTATCCCATCGTAGGAGTAGGTAAGGATTTTTCCACAGGGAAATGTCTTCTTACAAAGCCTTCCTCGTTGATCATAAGAGAAAAGAGTCGTTTTAGAACCTTCGATCTCCTTAGTGATTCTCCCCATAGAATCTACTTCCCATGAGATCGAAGACTTGCGATGAGATTTATTCTCAATATATACATTCGAAATCCATTGAATCTTATTCCCGGACCGATCGTAAAAAAACTCTTCCCAAGAGACTGTTTCACTTCGAGGACTTTGTTTTTCATGAAGCACTAAATGATTCAAAGCATCATAGGTTTCAATAGAACGATTCCCTAAAGGATCAATAGTTGTCTTTTGTAGAACTTTTTGACCCAAGTCATTCACGAAATCATCTTTGTATTGAATCGATGTAATGGCACCATTTGGATCTGTATGAGAAATTAACCTTCCCTCTCCATCATAAGTAAAAGCATCTGTAGCATTTCCTTGAGAAGTACAACGAACGGCTTTTTCCTTCTTCCCTTCTTTATTATAGAAAAAAAACATCCGATTTTCGATTGAGCCGCCGTTTTCATAAAAATCTTCGACTACCCTTCCGGCAACATCATGGATTTGAATATGGGAAACCTCTCCTTCTGTAGTTCTTTGTAAAAAACTAAGAGAGTCATAAAAGTAGTTTTTTTTTCTTTGTAAAGTTTCATCTTGTATTTTTCTTCCGGCCCCATCATAGCAATAGGTGTTCGTAAGATTGGAAGAATCTGTATGAGAAAGGAGATGAAAAGCACTGTATGTCCAATTCTCTGAACTTAATAACCTACTATCAACATAGGTTTTTTTAGAAGTCATCCTTTGGAAAAGATCATAGGCATAGAGAATTTCCGTTTTGTCCGGATAAACGGTTTTTACAACAGATCCTTTTTTATCATAAAAATGCAAAACCTCTCCGCCATCGGGTTGGATAATACGAATAGGTTTCCGATAGGCATTATAAAAAGTTTGAGTTGATTCTCCCCTAGGGGCTATGGTTTGAGTGATATTGCCTTGAAGGTCATAAGAATATTGAACCTTCGGAATATACTCATGACCCCATTCATCTTTTGTGGCAGAAAAACAGGTTTCCTTACATCTACCGAAAATATCATAGGACTGTTTTGTAAAATTTCCTTTCGAATCTTTTTGAGATAAAATTCTCCCTTTTGTATCAAAGTTCGTGAAACTCGTTTTTGAATTTCCTAAGGAATCGACTTCTTCCGTTTGTATAGGTCGGTTGCCGGCATCATAAATAATCTTCTTTCTTGAGCCCCCGATCACTTGTGATTCGATAAGATTGCCCACAGAATCATACTGATAGGTACTTATCTCCCCAAGCGGATTTGTCTTTCGTATGAGATGCCCAAAAGAATCATAATCCGAGTTAATCGTAAATCGGTAAGCCCCTAAAGCATCATACACCTCTTCAGCTATAACCTCCTTTGAAGGAGAATATTTCAACAAGACCTTTTTGATCAGCTTTTCTTTTTTTTCTGTTCGATCCCAATAAAGTTCGATCATTTCAGAAGGAAGCCCTGAAGAAGGATTTAAAGTATATCTTTTGATCTGCCTCTCGGTAATTGAGTCTATATTTTTGGAATCTAAAGAATTTCCATCGTCAATAATTTCAGAGATGAGAAGATTATCCTCGTTATAGAAAAAAAACTCCCGGATCAAAATGTTATTCCTATCACAGGTCATTTTGGAAACAAGAAGATCAGTACCTTCTTTATATGCATATTTATAGGTAAGACCATTTTCTTCCTCTTCTACAAGAGGGACATTAAAAACGGGAAGATAGGAAAATTTTTTCTTGTAACTTTCAGCACCGCTAAGAAAGCTTTTTACATCCGAAAATGATGGAGAATTGCCGGTCAAGTTCCCTAAAAACTTTTCTTCTAAAACATTCCCATTCGAATCATAAACGAAAGTTTTAGCAAACTGAGGTTTTCCAAAAGAATCTAAAAGAGTTTTGGCAAATAGACAATTATCTCGCCAAATACATTCTAATCGAGAAGCTAATTGATCTTTTTCATCAAAAAATTCTACAGAAAAAATCTTGTCACAATCATAGGCATATCTTCTAAGCAGATTTTCACTATCTCTTACTTGAGTAACCCCTTTAGAATAAAAAAATCGAGCTATGGGAATCCTAGCTCCATTTACTCCAAATGGAGCTTCTAAAACAGAAACCTTATCGATAGGGAATTCTATTTGTTTTGCATCTCTTGCCCATTTATCTTCCTGTCTTTTATTGATCGGACAGTTATAGCTCACAAAAAACTGATCTTTTCCTCCCAATTTTAGCCTTTCTATACGAAAGCCTACCCCTTTTCTTCCGGGTTTATAATCACAACTTTCGATAGAGCGAGCATTACTTTTCACTTCATTGAGATAACTATCCTCAGACTTAAAGCTGAAACATCCATAATCAAAAAACTTACCATCTGTTGTCTTGGCTCGAAAAGGAAAGGGAGAGTTACCTTGTTCTTTTTTATTAGAACCAATCAAATCGAAAAAGATCCCGGAATAGACCTTAGATTCAGAAGAATTTCTCAGTTCCATATGGGTCAATCTTGGAGGTTGCCCCTCATATTTATATGTTATGTGATGCTGGCTTGGCAAAATCTCCAAGACCAGTTGAAAAATACACAGATTCAACTCGATAGGATTAAAACATTTAAATATTTTCTTTCCCCCAGTCGGAAGAAAAAGGACTGCCTCTTTAGTATTAATATTCAATTCCAATCGATTATTTTTAGGATTGAGACGTGCGCTTAACTTTCCGGATGAAGGCCCCCCATGAACCGTTGGTTTGAAATAGGCTTTCTCCTTTTCTTGATGATCAAATGTATAAGAAATCATCGAACCACTTTTTTCAGCAAGACAGGCTTTTGTTAAACGAATTTCAGGATCAAAATCAAACAAAAGATAAATCTCATGAAAAAAACTCCAGCCTCTTTGAACAATCCATCTTTCTGGCAGCATGTATGAAAATAAATAACTATACTTAGCGCCACTACTTGAGTAAGAACGTAAAAGGGATAAAGGCTTAGGACCTTTTACCACAGTATCTTGAAAAGCTAAATTTAGATTTCCGGACATCACATTCACATGATGGAAGAGGGAAATGTCATCTTCGTCGGAGCAAAAAGGATCAAAATCGGCTGTTAATAAAGAAGAAAGAAAAAGGAAAAATAAAAAAAAATTTTTGATAGCCATAATGATCCTTTATTTTTTTTAAAAGGCATACATACTAAAAAAACAATTTATTTATTGTAAAGTTTTTCTGATGAATTCAAAATTATTTTAAGGAAAAAATAAAAGATAAAAAAAACCTCAAAACACCGTGGTAGAAAGGTTATTTTCTTCTATTTTCTTCCAGGACTAAAAAAACATAAACTTTCTTCGTGAAAAAAACTTCTTCTTACTTATAATAAGGCAAAATCTTGGTATTTTTTATGATTGATTTTTCTCAATTTCTTATTCCGGTGCTTGAGATTGTCATCATAGGCATTATCATGAATTATTTTCTTTCCTTCTTCTGGAACACGAAATCGATTGATCTTGTTTGGGGATTTTTAGCCTTTCTCCTTCTATTTGCTGCTTCTGATTGGCTTAGACTCCCGATTTTGCATAAAATCATGCTTCTCCTTGGAAATGCCGCTGTCTTTGCCTTTCTAATTATTTTTCAACCTGAGTTACGGGTAGCTCTTTCCAAAATCAGTTTAAAAGGGAAACATTTTAAAGAAGGTTCGGATTTTGATCGATTCCTAGATCATTTAACGAATTCCGTATATCGTATGGCAGAACGAAGAATTGGGGCTTTGATTGCACTTGAAAATGAAGATTCTTTAGAAGAATATGCTCAAAAAGCCGTTGTTTTACACGCCAATTTTTCTTCAGAACTTTTAGAAACCATCTTTACAAGCAATACCCCGCTTCACGATGGAGCTGTAATCATTAGAGACCTTTCTATCCTAGCTGCGGCTTCGATACTTCCTTTAGCTGATGATAGTTCACAGCTCTCAAAATCTATGGGAACTCGCCATAGAGCAGGACTGGGACTTAGCCATGTCACCGATGCTCTTGTCATTGTTGTATCGGAAGAAACCGGAAAAGTATCTATTGCCAGAGATGGCATTATGACTAGAGGAGTAAAAAGCGACCGATTCAAAGGCATTATTCGTAGTATCTTTACTCATCCGGCCACTAAAATTTCTCGCGGTTCAAGGTTCAACTGGAAGGAGTGGCTCAAACAATGATTACTCTTCTTCGAAAATTCTTTTTAGAAAACTGGCAAAGAAAACTCATATCTTTGATTCTGGCGATTGTGACATGGATGGCCATCAATCATTCAGCTACTATCACAAAGACTTTTAGCGACATTCCGATAAAAGTTCTCAATATCCCCATGGGAAAAACCATTGAAGGGCTTCATTCGGATGGAACCTTATCCAAAAAGATTTCTCTTACTCTCAGCGGATACAGCAATATCATTAATGAATTATCAGAAAATGATTTAATGGTTGTATTAGACGCAAAAGACAAAGGAATTCATTGGATCCCTTCTATTACCAAAAAAAATCTAGTCAGTTTAAATCCGGAGATAGACATTCATCAGGGGATTCGGAAAATCTTTCATCATGAATTTTCCATTCATTTATCTAATCTGATTACCGAAAAAATCCCTATCATGATTACATACCCCATTGGAGACGCTCCCAAAGGATTTCAATTTTTAAATGTATGGCCTTATGTCCTTTATATTACTGTCAGCGGTCCTGAATCTTTGGTAAAACAACTCAAAGCAAAAGGGTTAAAATTGACATTTAACTTAAATGACATCAATGAAAATGACCTTCAATTAGACTCTACTAACAAAGAAGAGGCCCACTTTTTTGTTCCCTCTCTATGGAAAAAAGTTATTATTCCTTCTCTTTCTGACACCCCTCTTGACATCGATGACCCTCAAGCCCAGGTTCTTCATATCGACTTTGTCCATAAATCTGCTCTTCCTTTAGATGCCCAGATACCTGTAACTCTATATTTTTCACCGAAATACAAAGAGACCCTGAATCCCGACACTTATTTTTTAGAGACGAGTCCCTTTATTACCAAAAAAAATGGTATCTTTTCCATTAATTCCCCTTTATTTGTAAAAGGAGTCAGCTCACTTTTTCTAGATATCGTTAAAGAAAGAATAGAAATAGTTATTGTTGTAGCTCCAAAAACAGAAAAACAATTTCTTTCCTGGTCGGTCGATTTTATCTTTCCCTCTGAATTAGAAGACCGTTATGTAGCCAAAGTATTATCCTTATATCCTGAAGAAACAAAAAGTGCTCATCCTGAGCTACAAGAAGAGTATCTTAGAAATAGGTTCCGAAGTTATATGAACGCTTTTCGTCTTTATCAAAAGGAAAACGAAAAGTTATCCTTAAAAATTGAACAGCAGGCCAATACAATTACTGTCATACCCCAGCCTTGCCCACCTAAAGCGACATGTCCATAGTTATCATTAAAAGCACCATTGATAAGCAAGGTGGCTTAGAGAAATATGCTTTGCGCATAGCGAAAGCCTTTTCAGAAAGAAAAAAAAAGGTAACGATCCTAACGACGAAACCTCAAAAACCTTTACTTGAAGATCCGTACATTTCCTATGAATGGGCAGATGGTTCACCCCTTTTTTCTTTTCGACGAATCGAACAATTCGATCGATATTGCTCTTCTTGGCAAAAAAAACATCAGCCTACCTTTGTTTTAAGTCTCGATCGAAATCGGGAACAAACCCACATTCGAGCAGGCAATGGGGTCCATTCAGCCTATTTAGAATCAAGAAAATGGACAGATCCTTCATGGAAAACCTTTTTTCATCGTTATAATCCATTGCATAGGAAAATTCTAGAGATAGAAAAAACGGCTTTTTCGCATCCTAAGCTACAAAAAATCTTTGTCAATTCCCATATGGTAAAACGACAATTACAATATTATTACCCACTTTCGTCAAACAAAATACAGGTGATCCATAATGGGGTAGAATGGGGTGAAATGGAAAATGATTTTTGTCAGTGGCCTGCAGCTCGAAAAAAAATTATAGAAGAACTAAACCTTCCCTCTTCTTCCTATCATTTTCTATTCATTGGCCATGGTTTTGCCAGAAAAGGGCTAGATCAACTCTTACAAGCCTTATCCCATCTTTCCCTCTCCGATTTTCATCTTTCTGTCGTTGGAAAAGATAAAAATATTTCTGTCTACCAAGGGCTTATAAAAAAACTTGGATTAGAAAAAAAAGTCACTTTTTTTGGACCTCAAAAAAACATTCGCCCCTTCTATCAAATAGCGGATGCCCTTGTAATCCCCTCTTTTTATGATCCCTTTGCCAATGTAACTGTGGAAGCTCTTGCCATGGGACTTTTCGTCCTATCTTCTCAAACCAATGGGGGCCATGAAATTTTACAATCGGGAAACGGGGCTATCATAGAAAATCTTTTAGATCCGGCTTCTTTTCTCTATTCTTTAGAGCAAGCCCTGCTTCATCCCAAAACTCTAGAAAGTTCTACCTCTATTCGAAAAAGTGTAAAAGCTTTAGACTTTTCCCAACATATGGACCAGTTCCTACAATTTTTTATATGATTGCCTATTTTTTCATTCGCTTATTTACTTATCTCTTTCGATTTCTTCCCTATAGAGCGATTCATTTTTTAGGAAAAATCCTAGGATCTTTTTCTTTTTATTTTCTGACAAGTTATAGGAAACGTGCGCTGAGTAATCTTGCCCTAGCTAAAGATCTTCATCTTTCTTTCTCTGAAGTCCGTTCCTTTGCAAAAAAATCCTTTCAAAATTTATGTATTACATTACTTGAGTATCCTAAATTTGCTTCTGAAACACATTTCGAAAAAGTGATTACCTGTGAAAATCCGGAAATTGCCAATGAGCTCTATCATCAAGGAAAAGGAATTATTTTTTTCTGTGGCCACCAATCCAATTGGGAAACCCTCTTTCTCGATGGCACACTTCGCATGAAAGGTGTAGCCATTGGAAAATCGATAAAAAACAAAAAAATCTATCAGTGGATTGTTTCGATTCGTGAAAAAAACGGCGGAAAAATCATTGAACCTAAAAATGCCTTGAAAGAAGGTTTAAAAAGCCTGCGGAAAGGTATTTTTCTTGGGATTCTTGCCGATCAGGGCATGCCGAGCAGCAACTATTCCTATCCATTCTTAGGCCGAAAGGCGTGGACAACTACAGCGCCGGCTCTACTTTCCTATAAAACAAATTCCCCTATCATTGTAGCTACAACCAAAAGGCAAAAGGGTCACTACTACATTAGATACTCCGATCCTCTATTTCCTGATCTTACAAAAGATATGGAAGAAGAAGTTCAACGACTGATGAATCAGCTTTTATCTTTATTTGAAGAAAGCGTAAAAAAGAATCCTGAAGAGTGGCTTTGGCAACACAACCGATGGAAGCAACAAACCCCGAAAGTTATCTATAAAGAGTATCGACACGACGCTCTTTGTATTATTCTGCCGGAAGAAGAGCACTTTTTTGAGAAAATTCTTCCGCACTTATCTACTCTTAGATCCATTTATGAAAGGGATTTTATTACACTATTTGTTCCTGAAATATTTAAAAATAGAGAACTAATCCCCGCCAATGAGATTGTTTCGTATTCCAGCTTACAAGATCTTTTACAACCTGATTATCGATTTAAATTGGTATTCAATTTTTCTTCTTATACCCAGATAAAAAAACATTATAAAAAGTTAAGTGCTTTTGAAGTTCTTTCTCTGAAGGATCTAGAAAAAATTGCATCTGTAAAAAAGATTTCAATAACAAACCTTTCTGAGCTGTTTATACAAGCCCTTTGCAGACCTAACACTTTTTCATTAAAGGAAACCCATGCCTGATCAACGTTTTTATGTACCCCTTTCTTTCCAAGTGGATGCTACCTTTGAAATTAAAGAGGATGAATTTCGGCATCTTATAAAAGTCATGAGAAATGACGTGGGAGATACTATTGAACTTATTAATGGAAAGGGAGATCTCGCTAAGGGAGTGATTGAAAACGTTCTTTCTAAAGCGGCACAGATCCGAGTTACCTCCGTTCAGACAATGGTTCCGAAAAAATATAGTATGATCTTGATCCAGGCGATGGCTAAAAAGAGTCACATGGACTATATCCTAGAAAAAGCAACCGAGCTCGGGGTTGACCATTTCTATCTTTTTCCATCGCAACATTCTGAAAAAGATTCTTATTCCCCCTCACAAATCGAACGGATGGAGCATCTAATCATTGCGGCCTCGAAACAATGTGGCCGCCTGACTTTCCCAAAGATTCATATATTTCCTTCTCTTCAAAAGATGGAGAACTTACCTACCATTTGTTTTTTTGGAGATGTTCGAAAAGAGGCGCCTCCTTTTTTAGACAAGCTCAATGAGCTGAATCTAAACAACTCCTTTGGATTTTTTATAGGGCCGGAATCAGGATTCACCGCAAAGGAAGTTGAGTACATAGAAAGCAAATATCGTGGAAATGGAGTATCTCTTCATGAGAATATCCTACGAGTAGAGACGGCGTCGATAGCAGCGCTAGCTATTTTGAGTCATCGTTTAGGTATCGGGTAGCTAGCATCCAAACATCTTGGGGGATGATGGGATCTTGCTGGAAATCTTTATCTAGAGGCTTTTTTTGGTTTTGACGAAAAGAGCGAAGAAGCTGTTGCGTGAGGATTTTTATTTGTTGGCGAAGGTCTTGATATTTTTTTTCCCATTCTTGTCTTTTTATCGTTGGAAGAAGAGGCGAAGGCTGAAGTCTTTTTTGGAGTAATTTAGAAGCGTTCATTTGAGATTGTAGGAAGATTTTTTCGTTTGGAGACTTTGCAAGGGAGAGAATTTCTTTTTCTCTTGTTAGATCCTCGATGGGAAGGCTCAAGGCAGACTTTATCGATGCTAGGTCTAGGCTTAGGAGGAGTCTTTTTTGTATAAGTTCGTAGAGATTTGACATGGTCAGATAGGGTGTTGTTCTCTTGATTCTCAATCTTACAATAATACTATTATTTATCAAAACTCTACAAGATCAACCTAAGACAGATCTCCTCTTACAAATAAACGGCCCTTATGAACCTTTCGAAAAAGTATAGTGTGCCTTGCAATATGAAAAATTTTAGGAGAACAAGTTCTATAGAAAAAATTGTTTAGACAAATGGCTCCACCTTAGTTTAACATATTTGAAATAAAATATAATTTTATTGAAGTATTGCGAATGTGGAAAAAGATCGTCAAAAATAATAAGATTTCGTCTTTGCATCGATGTACAAAAGCGAACTGTTCGTTCAGAATACCCATTCGCATTTTACAATTGCTGCTGATTTTCTGCATTTTTTCCTGCACAAAGTCAAATCAGATTCATCATCCCTATCGCTTAGCTATCTGTGCTATGTTCAAAAATGAAGCACCCTGGTTAAAGGAATGGATCTTGTATCATCATCAGATATTGGGAGTTGAACATTTTTATCTCTATAATAATGATAGTACAGATAATTATCGAGAAGTTTTGCAGCCATTTATCGATCAACATATCGTCGAATTGATCGATTGGTCATCCGATGATCCGACCCATCATGCTTCTGGGGCCTACATGGATGCTCCTTGGAGTGCTTCTCAGCTTGGAAGTTATAACCATTGTTTAAAAAAAGCAAAAGGGGAAGCTAAATGGGTTGCGATGATAGATATAGACGAGTTTATTGTTCCTGTCAAAAAAATATCTCGTTTTTATCATCTGTTGGATAAAGCTCAAAAGGATAAAATAGGAGCGGTATGCCTTCATTGGCGAGTTTTTGGAACATCCGATGTAAATGATTTGGCGCCAGGTGAGTATTTGATGGAAAAGTTAACTTGGAGATCTCTAGACAATCATGGATGGAATCAACATGTTAAAAGTATTTATCAACCAGAAGGGGTCTCTAGTTGCTTAGTTCACGTGCCAGAAAAGCTTAGCCCTGGTTTCGGATTGCTTCATTTAAAAGCAAAGCAGGTCCGTCTCCATCATTATTGGTTTCGAACCAATAAGCACAGTTTAGAAAAAAGAAAAATGTCGGCCTCCACCCATCCTGATTTTTTTAAAGAATTTCATCAAAAAGAAGATCGATCAGCATTACCTTATGTTTCTGATCTAAAGAAGTTAAATCCTATAAATCAAGACCAAAGAGGAAAGTAAAAAACACAAAGGTTCGAATGGGTTGTGATGGCAGACGCGGTGGTATCAATTCGTACCATTTCCCAAATCCCCATACGGATAAAAATCCCCTGCCATCAGGTTTTGTCAAGTACTTTCTAAAAAAATCAAAGGACTAAAAGTTCTATAGTTGCAAAAGGATTAGATTTTAAAAAAAAGAAATTTTGGACTGAAGCTTATGAATAAGAAGAGCTCTAGTTTAACATTAAAAGTCCTGATCACTCAACCAACCTAATCGAATAGAAAAATTTTCAGCGATAATTCGTTTCTGTCGAGCAAGAAAGCAAAACCCTACGCCCAGCTCTAGCAAAAAATTTTTCCAATTCTCGTATGATTGCATCCTCAAGATTTTTCTTAATGTAAGTAAGCGTCTAATTTAGGTTCTAATGCCGAAAGGTATGTAGGTTCGAGTCCTATCCTGGGCAATTCCATTTTTCTATATATTTCACGATATCGCATTTTCTTTTAATACCCTCGAAACTCATATATCGTATCTTTCCAAAAACGGGTCTTTCTCCCCAGGCTCTATCATGAACTCCTCCAAGGGACCAAGCAATCCCTGTGTATCCATTTGGATCTCTACCATCCAATTCGTATTTATCGTTAAGATAGATCGCTCTTCGGAAAGCTTCTTTAGGAGATGGCGACCATTCTAAAATCTTTTTCGCCCAATACATCCGCAAATAGCCTTGCATATGACCTGTTTTTATAAGCTCCCTTTGCGCCGCATTCCAAAGAGGATCATTAGTTTTAGCCTTTTCTAGTTCTAACTGAGAGTAGAGAACCTTTCTTTTGTCTTTTAAGTGAGCTTGGAGGGTTTTTTGAGCCCAAGTCGGGAATCCTTCAATAGCATCATAGCTGGAATTATAAAAACAAAAATTGTCCGCAAGTTCTCGACGAATAAAAACCTCTTCAAAAAAGGACTCTCTAGATGGGCCTTTTTTTTGTTGTAAAAGCTCTAAAATCACTCTTTGAGCCGAAATCTGCCCAAAATGCAAATAGGCAGACAAATGAGAGGTTTTGGATAGAAAAGGATCATTGCGAGTGGCATCAAATAACAAAAGATCTTTTTGTAAAAAGGATGTAAGTCTATTTTTAGCAGCTTTTTCTCCAGATGGACTATCAATGGGCTCAACGGAATAATCCAAAGGAAGAAAATGTAAAACATTCCCCCAATTTACAGATGCTGGAAATTTTTTTGGATAATACGGATGCTTTTTCAATGGAGGAAAAGTTGTGCAAAAGGGTTCGAAGAGTTTATAAAGTTTGGATCGTATGGTATAGGCTCCATACTCTTGTTTGGGTGAAGCGAGCCTACATGGAACAATGTTATAAGAATGAGAGGAGAAAACCGCAATCTTGAGCGAACTTGAGAGCGAAAGACGAGCAATGCGAGATCTTGATTTGCGGATGAATCCTCCCTTTTTTTATAATAGCAAGAAATTTTTTGAATTAATTTCTTAGACTGTCTATACTT
>JBAXUO010000039.1:0-10729 GCA_037129625.1 Chlamydiota bacterium | reverse complement strand
AAAGATTGGGATTTGCTCCGTAGGAAAGAAGTAGGAGGACTATGTTAAGATGTCCGCGTTCTGCTGCGATATATAAGGGGGTAAATCCATTATAATCTTTATCAATGCACCATCCACATTGCTTAGGTGCACATGTATTGCATAATTTTTCATCAAGAGGCCAATTACCTCCACCTGGTTTTCTATATTTTTCACAATAATCAGTAGGATTTTTTTTTATATCAGTATCAGTAATAGGACAAGGTCTATCTTCATTAATATTAATATGCATTTACTTCTATTGCTAGATTAACAATAATTAATACATAACTATTTTAGAGAGCTAATGACAATAGGAAAAATTTGTAAAAACCCTCTTCTTCAAAACAGCCTACTCTACACAGCAGCCTGGGCTTCTGCTAAATATGCTAAACCTAATTTCAGCACATGGAAGATTAGTATCATAGCAGGAGTGATCCTCTTTGTTATCCGTTGCCTGATACGAATCGGTTTTTTCCTGTCTCCCACTAAAATAACATCCATCTACCCAACAGCTCCCCAAACCGAAACATCTCCTATAGGCATAAATAATCCTGACAACAATTGTTGGTTACATGCTCTTATGCAATTTGCCAAAAGCATCCCACGATTTCGTTCTTATCTAAGCCAAGAATACCCACCCATCTCTAAATTCTTCACACACTACGCCCGAGCTCAAAACAAAAACCAACCAATGGATAAAGCGTTAAGCACCAAACTAAGACGCTCCCTATCCAATCGCAGAATTCGTTTCAATCCAAAAGATACGATTCAAGAAGATGCAACTGAAATCTTTACACAACTCTTTTCAAGACTTCCCAAAAGGAGCCCTCTACATTGTCGAATACAAAAAAAACGCCAATACGCTCTAACTTCCGTAGATGGAAAAGTGCCCATGTTTAACCCTGAAAAAAACTCAATAGATTCTACCTTTTCTAAGCAGCTTCCAACCCTCCAAATATCTCTCAATGAAAAGCAATCTTTCACGCATCCTATTCCCTCTTTCTTTACAAGGGCCGTAATCCCTTCAAAAAATGAAACCGTTCAAAGAAATGGAATAGATGGAAAACCCCACAACTATCCTCTTATAAGAGAAGAAAATGCTTTCATGGAACGGCCGGACTATCTTCTAGTTTCCTTGGGTCGTTTTTCTTTTAAAAATTTAACTTCTAAAAAAATCACAAAACCGGTCGACATCCCTTTAGAAATACAATTACCCAATTACCCTACCGATCATTATCAGCTGACAGCTAGCATACATCATTTAGGAAGCAGCCCAACAATGGGCCATTATGTAACTTATGTGAAAAAAAATGAAACTCAAGCCTTTCTTTGTGACGATCATCAAATCCATGTTATAACCAGTAAAGCCATGCTCAAAGCCTGCAAAAATACTGGCTACCTCTTACATTATGAAAGAGTTACCTAAATCACACTCAGATTACTTTCCCTATTTTTTCTAAAAAACCTTCCACTTTTACCTGAAATAGATTAAATGAAAATTAAGAGAAAAACAAACAGGTTACCCATGAAAAAAACACTTCTATTTCTTATTATAGCCTCATTTCTTCCTATAACTTGGGCAGAAGAACCACCCTCTAAAAGCTTAAAACAAGAAAAAGAAGAACAAGCCCATAGCAAACACTTTCACCACAAACAAAAAAAACTCAAGAAACAAAGAAACGAACATCATAAAGAAAGACAGCAAGCATCAAAAGAAAATAAAAACAGCTTATCCCAATAAATTCTAAAATAAAAACCTGTACAATTTATTTTTTATTCTTTAAAAAAAGAATTATTACCTAGTGACTACTAGGAACCTATCTTATAACAAGGAGAAAAAATGAAACGTTTTATATTTCTAGGTATGTTATGCAGCGCTTTTAGCCTCGTTGCAGCTACCGACAGTCCAGAGTCCAATCAACCAATGGGCGCTGCTAAAGGCCCCATAGGAAGACAAGAATCAGTAAAAGGTCAGCCACGTATGATTACCGGAAAAAATTCCGGCCATATGCAAAGCAAGCATCATACCAAATTACCAAAAAAATCAGATAAGCAATAAGACTCAAAGCTAAGAGCATCACACATTGATGCTCTTAGCTTCACATCTTTTTCACACAAGCTTTTGCCGCTTGGATAGCTCCCGGAATTCCACCAAAATTACTGGCCCAAGAAGACCCCATATATAAACCTTGAATAGGCGTCTCTACCTTTATACCCCACAATTTTGAATAGAAACGATCGTTTACATTCCAGCTCCATCCACAAGTCGCTCCCTTACGATTATGCGTATACCTTTCAAACGTCTGCGGAGTCGCAGCATCCTGCCACTGTATTTTATCTCGAAGAAAAGGGATCATCTGAGTGGCTAGCTCTATAAGGCTATCGGCTTTTTGTTTTTTTCTTTGCCTATACGTCTCTTTATCACAATCAAACTCTTCCCATGAAACTGTCTGTGTTAATTGTAAAGAAGACTTACCCAAAGGGGCTAAAGAAAGATTCATAACTGAGGGAGAATACATGGAAAGCTCTTTATTATTTTTTGTATCAAAAAACCAAACATGGGCCGTTTTCATACACTTTTTTAACTCCTCAGAAGATAGACTAAGACCTAAATACACAACAAAAACACTCTCCGATACCTTTGCTTCTTGAATTTTCTTCCCTTTCACATCACTCGTATCATCCAGCATCTGCAAAAACGTTTTCGTATAATCACAAGCAGAAATAACCCGATCCCCACTTTCAAATATCCCTCTAGCAATAACTCCTTTAACGCTTCCTTTGTCTGTTACAATCTTTTCTACCAGATGATTTACCCTTATCTGACCTCCAAGTCTTTCAAAATTTTTTGCAAGAACATCCGCTAAACTTTGCATTCCCCCATAAACTGTCCAATAATCTTGAAAAATGGAAATGATCGAAGCCGCAGCCATCCAAATAGGAGCTCCGGAATATCCAAAGGCAAGATCACACCCTAGAGAATAAAGAAAAGAATCTTTTGGAAAAAATCTCTCACAGAACTCCTCCACACTCAACTTTCGATTCTTATATAAAGAAAAATAGCTTCCTATTTTTTGCCAAAAAGAAGATGTGGGTAAAAAAGGGTAACACATCTTATCTAACTCACAAAAAAAAGAGACGAGCTTGCTTTTCTCTTCCGGATACGCATCTAGCAAAAAAGATTTCCATTCTGCATAAGAAGACAAAACACCATCAAAATCGCTTGAAAACCATCGGATCTTTTGCCTAACAAAGGTCACTTGGTCATACACTTTTAATTTCTTTAGCAGGGAAAATAAAAGAGAGGAATATTCAAAAGAACAAGTTCCACTTTCAAAATAAAATCCCTTTCGCCAAAAACCTCCTGTATAACCCCCTACACTTGTATGGGATTCAAACAAAATAACTCTATGTCCCTTTTCTTGCAAAAGATTGGCAGCTAATAAGCCACTTAATCCTCCCCCAACAATCAAAATCTTCAAGTTTTGCCCTCACTCATTTCTAAAATTCGATCCACACGAAAAACTCTTTTTTCCTGCCTCGACATGCAAAAAGCCTCCATACCTACGTAAGACTTGGATTGATATGTCATTTCCCCTACAAAAACAGGAATTACTTCTCTTGTCGACTTTTCATCATTAGGCTTCAAGTAAACAATCAATAAAGCTTTCTTTTCTTGAATCGCTTTTTGAATACGCTCAACCTTATCTTCCTTTGAACATTTTTTTTCAGAAACCCCATACTGCAGTTGCGTCAAAAATTGGGCAACCCGGAAATCGGTAAAAAGACTTTCTTTTTTTAAAGGATATTTTAAAAAAAGGCCTTCCAAAGATCGGCATCGACTCAAAGCTACATATGTCTGCCCATGGGCAAAAGCCCTCTTCATATCCACAATTACCCGATCGAAAGTTTTTCCCTGACTTTTATGTACCGTGATTCCCCATGCCAATTTTAAAGGATACTGCGTAAAAGATCCGACTTCCTCTTGTACAAGACGTTTATTTTCAGGATCAAAATCATATTTATACAAAGTCCAAGGATATCTACTAACAAAAATCTCCTTTCTATCTTTTGTCTGAACCACGATTTCTTCGTCCAGCATTTGGGTCACTTTCCCAACAGTCCCATTGACATAATGACCTTTGGAATGATTCATTAAAAACATAACTTGAGCTCCTACTTTTAACTGTAGGACTTCTTCGGTTGGAAATATCTCTTTTCCAAAATGGCCATCCACTTCTGCAGAAAAAGACAACATTTTTCCAGGTAAAGACAAGAGTTTTTTTTGATTAATCTCATCTGAAAGAGCGTTTGTAGATGTTAAATAAATCGCCTCATCGTCATCTTTACTAGGCATAACTCTGGCATTTAGAGCTTCCAATTCTTTTTCCGTCGCATTGTTTTTCCTTAGCGCATTTAAAAGTTCAACAAACTCAAAATCTTTCTGTCTATAAACCTTCTCAAGCTCTAAAAACTTAAAAACAAGAGATTTCATCACATTTGCAGAAAAAAAGTATGGGCTCGCATACACCACTTCAAAATATTCCTTTTCCTCTCCCTTCACAACAGGAGAGAGTTGATATAAATCTCCAATAAAAGCCAAAGGAATGCCTCCAAAAGGCACCTTCTTTTTCCTAACTTTTTGTAAAAAAACATCGATACAATCTAAAAGATCACTTCGAACCATCGAAACTTCATCAATAATAATCCTATCTATATTCTGAAAAAGAGAAGGATCCTTCGCTTTTTTCCCGAGCTTTTCAGCTAGTTCCACAGTAATCCCAGGCTTAAAACCAAAAAAAGAATGGATGGTAGCCCCTTTGACATGCAATGCAGCAACACCCGTTGGAGCTAAAACAACCACATTTTTATGGGTATTTTCTAAAAAATAAGTCAAAAGGGTCGACTTTCCCGTCCCTGCTTTTCCTGTAATAAAAATAGAATCTTTCGAATTTTCTAAAAGATCCAATCCTTCTTGAAACACCGGATTGAGTTCGATTTCAAACATAGCCTATAAACCTCAAAGAAAAAACATTCTGCAAGAAAAAAAAAGAAGAGTAAAGAACTTTTCATCTATCCATTTTCTTTACCATCATTTTCCAATCTTGCAATGAAAGCCTCTTTTGATCATGAAGCACTCTCTTCGTGAGCATCTTGTAAAGAACATAAGGAGCTGCCTCCTTTTTCTGCCCAAAGGCCAAGGCACATACCCAGCTCTTGTAAGCATTCACTCCGATCCATCCCTTCGTCCCCTGATGCTTAAGTTTAAGAGGAAAAAATTACTCTGCCACAAGAGAAAATTGATCTTTTCCTACGCCACATTCCGGACAAAAAAAAGTATCGGGTAGTTTTTCAAAAGGAACTCCCGGAAGAATTTCTTGGGAAGGTTCTCCCATTATCGGATCATATATCCATCCACATACATCGCAAATATACTTCTTCATTACTCCAACTCCATCGTTTTTTTTGAAAGGATTTTTCCTAAATCAAAACATTCTTGTAAAACCGTAACGGTTGGTTTCCACTGAGCTCGAATAGGGGGAGCGACTACCTCAAAACCCATCGAATGAATGAACTCATCCAAGGCTTCCGGTGCTCCTTTCCCCCACCCATAACTTCCAAACGAAGCGGCAACCTTATTTCTAGGCTTCAAGCCCTTCAAATAAATCAAAAGCTCACCCATTTTAGGTAGCACATTCATATTCAACGTTGAGCAACCAAAAACCAAAGTTGAAGCATCCAGCACTTCACTCACAATTTTTGTTAGATCGCTCGTACGGATAAAAATTGATTGTACTTCTACGCCAAGAATAGACGCGCCTCTCACAATTTCCTCTGCCATCTTTGCCGTACTTCCCCACATCGAATCATAGATCACTAAAATCTTAGGCTTCGAGCGAAAAGAGGCCCAGTTTTTGTAAAAAGTCAAAATGATTGAAAGATGCTTTCTCCAAATAACTCCATGAGAAGGAGCTATCATCTTGATCTCTAAATCTTTCACCATTTCTAAAACTTTTTCCACCTGTTTTCCATATGGCATAATGATATTGGCATAATATTTTTTAGCCTCTTCCATCAGCTCACAAGTATCGACCTGATCATCAAATCTTTGAGAGGTAACCAGATGTTGACCAAACGCATCCATAGAAAACAGAATTTTATCCTCTAGAAGATATGTAAACATCGATTCCGGCCAATGAACCATCGGCGTCTCAATAAAACACAAAGTTTTCTTGCCTAAGGAAAGCTGATCCTTTCCCTTTACAATAAAAAACTTCCATTGGGAAGTATCATAATAAGCAGAAAGGATTTCCTGACATTTTTTTGTGCATACAACTTCGGCATTTTTTGCTATTTTCATCAATTCGGGAAGCGCGGATGAGTGATCCGGTTCTGCATGATTCACAACAACATAATCCAATTTTTCTATAGCGATTAAAGAAGATATTTTAAAAAGGAGCTCTTTTAAAAAAGCTTCTTTGACCGTATCTATTAAAGCTGTTTTTGTGTCTCGGATTAGATAGGCATTATAAGTCACGCCTCTAGGAGTGGAAAACTCATGAAAATCTCTTATATTCCAATCCAGTACGCCGACCCAATCTATATTTTCGCCTATTCTTTCACTCATGCTTCACTCCATTTTTTCTACTTTATCAACAATTTTTTGTAAAATCAAGTAACGCAACCCATTCCTATCTAGGAAAAATAGGTAGAATTTCTCTTGAATTCAACCTATTTTTTCGTAAAACTTGTTTCAAAGCTAAATTCGTACCTGGCAAAAGTAGAAACGAAAAGAAAAATTTTCAACTAATTAAAAATTCTATTTTCCCTTACTTTTTTAGGCTGTACTGAATAATAGAAGTTTTTAGCTTTAGTGCATTAAGGAGTGTGTATGACTATAAAAAAATCTATGGCCTTTAAAGGTTGGCTCATTTGTTTGCTTGGCGCCGTATTTTACTGGTATGAATATCTGCTTCGGATTGAACCCAGCGTAGTTGTTACAGAACTTATGCAACAATTGAACGTAACTGCGAGTGGATTTGGACTCATTACCGCTTTCTACTACTATTCCTATACTCCCATGCAGCTAGCCGTTGGAGTCCTTCTAGACAGATATGGAACAAAACTGATCCTTAGCATGTGCATCTGCTTTTGCGTCTTAGGAAGTTTTTTCTTTAGCATCGCTTCCTCTGTATTTGTAGCGTCTGCGGCTCGATTTTTAATAGGATTTGGAAGTGCTTTTGCATTCGTTGGTGTAATGAAACTAGGCGCAGAATGGCTTCCCAAACAACATTTTGCCTTTTTAGCCGGTCTTGCGACTTCTTTGGGAATGTTAGGAGGTATGACAGGTGATATTATTTTAGCCGCCTTTCTAAATGACTTTGGGCTAGCAAAAGTTTTGCATCTTGGAACTTTGATTGGGATCATTTTAATACCATTCATCTTTATATTTATCAAAGACACTCCTCATCCGAAAAATCCAAATCCGGAATTGAATATCAGCTTAGGAAAGACCCTTTCCGGACTCAAAGCAATTATTAAAAATCCTCACATGTGGATTTGCGGATTAATTGCCAATACCCTTTATTTATCTTTAACTGCTTTTGCTGAGCTTTGGGGGATTAAATTTCTCCAAACCGTTTATAATTTAGAAGCGCAAAAAGCTTCTTTAGCCTGTTCGGCCGTATTTTTTGGATGGCTGGTTTGCGGTCCCTTTAATGGCTGGTTATCCGACCGTATCAATAGCAGAAAAATCCCTTTACTGTTTGGTGGTATATTGGGAGCGGCTACCATTACTCTTATCATTTTAAAACCATTTACCATTTCGTTTTCTCTATTATGTGTTTTTTTATTTCTTTTTGGCTCCTTTTGCAGCACTCAGATTCTCTGTTTTGCCATTAGCAAAGAGAACAATCATCATCATTTGGCAGCCACATCCATAGCATTTACAAACTTTTTAGTTATGATTGGTGGAATGGTTTTTCAACCTTTAATTGGGTTTCTACTAGACTTTGTCTGGTCAGGGTCTATGATCAATAATATCAGAGTCTATTCTACAGCCAATTATCAGCTGGTCTTTTTAACGATTCCCTTGTGCATTCTGATCGGTTCATTTTTAACTACAAAGCTTCCTGAAACTTTAAAAAAGTAAAAGAGATCTTGCATATTCATGGACTCTTAGAAGTAAGAGTCCATGAAAAATCTATGAGGTTCTTTTTCTTGAACCCACTGCCGCTCGGCCGGAAGGGGTTGGAGAAGGAACTAGGGTTGTTTGTCTAGGAGGTTCACTCACCTCATTTCTTTGACTTGATACAGGAGGTCTATTCACCCGACTAATTAAACTTGAAGTAAAAAGAGGAGTTCTTTCTCCAACAGGTGAACGGCCCAGTGGGCTTGGAGCTGGAACTATAGGCGGTTTTGAAAAAACAGGAGCCTCATTTCTTTGGCTTAAAATTCTCTCTGGAATTCCATCAAAAGATCTACTCTCACGACTAATAAAGCTTGAGAAAAAAGGTCTTCCTTCTCCTATAGGAGGAGAAACAATATACGGTCTTGAAAAAACAGGGACCTGTCTTTGCTCGGAAAATACGGGCGGAGATGCCAAAATATAACTAGGAAAAGGCGTCACTTGACTCGGAGTTAATAAAACCGGATTCGAGACTGTAGAGCTTCTAAGGGACTCAAAAGTTCTACTAGCCTCCCTTTTAACCACTTCGCTAGAGCGTCCCTGAAATAAAGAAAAAAATCTCCGAACTATCAAGGCACCCACCGGCAACATACCAATACACATCACCGTTTTACTTTTCGAAAAAAATCCATAAGTCACGCATAGAAAAGAAACCGCTCCCGCTACCTTTTCTAAGGCCGTGAAAAGTTTTTTAGGGTGTTCGACAACTCGAGATTGTGCTTCATATGTAGAGATTCTCATTTCATCTCCCTTGGGCTAACTCGTATGTATTCATTCATTGAGACGTTAATCAAAAGATTCTTTTTGAAGGAAAATTGACTGGTATTGGTTCCGATGATTACCACGTCCCCACTTTTCCATTCTTTAATCAAATCTCTATCCCAAGAACTCACCTTCCATTTTGTCTGATTATCTAAAATGATTTCGCTTCTTGAAACATTTACAAATTGGACTTTCTTTAACCACTGGGAATCTTCCAAAGGTCCTAAATCCAATGTAGCGAGAACCGATTCTCCGGTATATTTATTGACAATCACATAAGAATAATCCGAAAACCAGGAATGATTTTGAGTAATAATCAAGGGATCTGTATTTTTCCAAGATAGGATTCTCATATTATTTTCTGATAATTTCCAAACAGATCCATCTTCAATTTCAATCGATTCTCCCACTCCGGAAATCGATCGAATGAAATGAAATTCTGCTGGAAAATAGCAAGGAGTTGAACTATCGCAAACTACAACATTAGCAATAGGAAGCCCAACAAATTGAATTTCTTTGAGGGCTCTTCTTTCGATAAATTTTTGTGATTCAAGAGAAGATATTCGCTTTTTACAAGACACTCGAGAATCTTCGCAAGCAAACCCGAAGCTTATTTGAGAGAAAAAAACTAAAACTAAAAACCATTTTTTCATAAAAACACCTTTACGTTAAGGAAAATTCGGGAAGATTGTAAATAACACTAAGATGTATCGCAAGCTAAAAAATTAGCCCCAATGTAGCCTTGGAGCTAATAAAAAAGATTAACTTAAATTGTTAGGTCCAAACGCCTCAGGCAATAGCTCCCGAAGAGGTTTTCCTGTATAATGTCCATCAACATCAGCCATAAATATCGTCATATCGGGATTCACTTCATTGAGCATCTGCCTACAAGACCCACAAGGACTTCCTCCGGATCGTAAGACAACAGCGCAAGCGGTAAACATTCGATTTTTCACACAAGATTGATATTCATTAAGTGTAGAGATAGCTGAAACAAACGCAGATCTTTCCGCACAAATGGTAGAACCATATGCAGCATTTTCTACATTGCAACCGGTAAAAACCTGTCCGGTAGAGGTGGATATAGCAGCTCCCACCTGAAAATTAGAATATGGAGAATAGGCATGAGTTCTCGCTTCTTGAGCGGCTTGAATTAACTGCTGCGGATCGATTGGAGGAAGAAAACTCTTTTCCCTTTTTGCAGGTATCCATTGAGATAACATCTGATAAACTCTCAGTGTAAATTGTGAAATATTTCCTTTCCATTTCGACTCAAGATATTCACAATCCCCCAAAAATCCTTTTGTGTTTATTGCTTGAGCTTCCCCTTCTTTTTTAAAATTACTCCAACTTTGAACAGCAGAAGCTCCTAAAAGAGACGTAGACATACAAACTCCTATATTTAAATTCAAAACGGGAGAAAGGATCACAAAGTGAAAAATGAAAGTCAAACAAAAAGACTCTACCCTACCCCTTTTTGATACCATCCAAATACACTCCGAAGCAGCTATAACACATGCCTTAAAACATGATTAACTAGCCTGACTTTACTACTTAACTGATTTTTCAGTCTTTTTTCTAAGTCCTCAAGCATGGTCAAATGCCAGGAGAAACTCAAAGAACTTCAAGAAAAATTAAACGCTTATTAACAAAAACCCGAAGGAACAAAACCGACTTTAGTCGCATTAAAAACAAGGATCAAAGATATTTTGTCTTGTCGTTATATGAAAGAAGGTTTTGTTGTTTTCATTGATCCTA